>JAJYGO010000247.1 GCA_021785115.1 Chloroflexota bacterium
GCGTACTACCTCGGCCTGTCGGTGACGTGGGGATCGCTGACCACCATCGTCCTGCCGGCGCTCGTGCAGCAGATCGTCCCGGCCGCGATCAAGACGTCGGCGCTCTCCCTGATCGCCGCCCTCCAGGCGGTGGTGGCGATCGTGGTCCAGCCCATCTCCGGGTCCGCCAGCGACCGACTGGTCACGCCGTGGGGCCGGCGGCGCCCGCTGATGGCCGTGGGCGTGACGTTCCAGCTGGCCCTCCTGGTGGTCCTGGCCATGTCACGCTCGTACCTCGCGATCCTGGTCGTGATGCTCTGCATCGAGGTGGCCTCGAACACCGCGCAGGGTCCGTACCAGGGCCTCCTGCCGGACCTGGTCCCGCACGACCGCCGGGGGCTCGCCTCGGGCTTCCTGGGCGGAGCCCAGATGGTCGGGCAGGTCATCGGCGTCGCGGTGGCCGGCGTCCTCGCCGCGATGGGGCACGTGGAGGCAGCCGTCATCTTCACCGCCGCCAGCCTGGGGCTCGGGACCGTGATCACGCTCGCCGGCGTCGACGAGCGCAGCGGCCGGGCCGGCGCGGCGCACCTGCCGCGGGTCCGCTGGGCCGCACCGGAGCTGCGGGCGGTCGCGGACGTGGCCCGCTGGCGGCACGCGGTGCGCGCGATGGTCCTTGAGGTGTGGGGCCGGGACGTGCTCGAGCAGCGTGACTACCTCTGGCTGCTCGGCTCACGCCTGGCGATCCTGATGGCGACCGGGACCCTCCAGCCCTTCGTCTTCTACTACCTGGAGGACTCGATCGGCCTGGGCGGGCGGGCCGGCACCCTGGTGGCGCCCCTGGCGGGCGCGGTGGTCCTGGTGGCGCTGCTGGCCGCGATCCCGGGCGGCGCCATGACCGATCGCTGGGGCCGCGTGCGCGCCGTCAGCTGGAGTGCCGTCTCCGGGGCGGTCGGCGCGATGGCCTTCGCAGTGGCGCCCTCCTACCTGTCGCTGTTCGTGATCGCGATCCCGTTCGGGCTGGCGATGGGCATCTTCCTCTCGGCGGACTGGGCGCTCCTGACCGACGTCGCCCCGCCGGGGGAGTCGGGCCGCTACCTCGGGCTGTCGAACACGGTGACGGCGGCGTCCGCGGTCCTGGCGGTGGCGGTGGGAGGGCCGCTGGCCGATCTCGTGAACAGCGTGCACTTCGGCCTGGGCTACCGGGCGGTCTTCGTGCTCGCCGCGGTGGAGTTCGTGATCGGGGCATGGGCGGTGACGCGGGTGCACGAACCGCGTCGCCTGGCGCGGGAGGCGTAGCGATGCGCGGGTCCGACACGGATCGCGCCGCACCGCCGCGGGTCCTCGACCTCGTGCTCACCGCCTGGGAGACCTTCGACCGGACCCGCCGGCGGATCCGGCCCATGCGCCGTGCCGGGATCCTCGGCCTGGAGCTGGCCCGCCACCGCGGCCGGCCGACCCGACTCGCGGACGGCACGGTGGTCGGCCCCGGCGACCCGGTGGGCGAGGTGCACATCCTGAACCCGCGGATCCGCGATCTCGAGCGCCGTGCCGGGATCGCCGCCGCGTACCGCGAGGGGCGTGCCGACATGCGGGCGCTGGCGGCATGGGCGGCGCGGCAACCACCCGACGCTCGTCCGGTGGCCTATCACGCCGAGGGGATCATGGCGCGGCTGGCCGCGCGCGAGCGGTGGGAGATGCGGCCGCGTCCGCGCACCCCGTGGCGGCGCGTCCAGGACTGGTACTTCCGCTGGCTGCTGGTCCGCTGGAACCCGGGCGGTCGCGAGCGGCTGCGCCACGGTCGGGGGCCGCTCAGCTCGGTGGACGCGTGGCTCTCCGGGGGCGCGCTGGAGCTGCGCTACGGCGCCGGGGCGGCCGATGCCTCCGCCGACGCGGGCGATCAGCTGGCCGGCGGGATCTCCGGCCAGAGCCCCGTATAGCGGATCCCCTGGCGAGGCTCGACCATCCAGTCGGCGACGGCGTCGCGCCAGGCCAGGTAGTGCGCCGTCTCCCGGTGGGCCTGCGCCGCTGCGGCATCGACATACGCCTCGTAGAAGACGAAGCGCGTCGGGTCGTCGGCCGACTGCAGGATGTCGAAGCGCAGGTTGCCGGGCTCGCGGACCGAACCCTCGTGGTTGGCCCGCGTGAGCGTGATGAACGCCTCCAGGTGCTCCGGCTTCACGTGGACGTAGACGATCGTGACGTGCATCGGACCCTCTCGAGGCGGGGCGCCGGCCCGGGCAGCCGTGGCCGCCGAGGACCGGGAGTCACCCGCAGCATGCTCACTCGCGCGGCAGCGGACGCTCCTCCAGGGCCACGTCCCAGTGCGCGTCCAGGATCTCGAAGCGGCGCTGCTCCTCGGCCCGGAAGGTGGCCTGGTCCGGGTAGAGGCGCCGCGCGATCTCCGGTTCGGAATGCTCCTCCATGGCGGCCCAGTCCCGGTACGTGATGGTGACCATCACGTCCCAGTCCGCCCGACCGTCGCCGTGGAAGCGGGGCTGGTAGAGCCGCACGTCCAGGATCCGGCCGGTCCGCTGCTGCTCGCGGAGGATGGGCCAGTGGTTGCGCAGGAAGAGGTCCAGCCACTCGTCGTGATGGCC
The DNA here is from genome assembly GCA_021785115.1 of Chloroflexota bacterium. The sequence goes on from JAJYGO010000247.1 coordinate 2,577, forward strand.
CCACCGCACGCGGTAGTAGTACGCGGCCGTCACGGGCTTGTCCGCCATCCGGTCTCCTTCGGGGTCGGGGATCGTTCGACGAGGGTCACGCTACCACGCGGGACCGCGGCGTCCCCGCGCTACTGCGACCACTCGGTCGGCGTGCGGTCCCAGCGATGGGCACGGAGACGCCCGATCAATCCGGCGTCGAGGGGGCCGGCCTCCGCGGCGGCGGCGTTCTGGACGACCCGCCCGGGGCTGCGCATGCCGGGGATCACCGTCGCCACGTCCGGGTTCGACAGGACGAAGCGGAGCGCCATCTCGGCCATGCTCATGCCGGCCGGTACCAGCGGGCGCAGGGCCTCGGCATGGGCGACGCTGTCGCGGAGGTTCTCCGGCACGAAGTAGGAGTTGCGCCAGTCGCCCTCCGGCCAGCGGCTCTCGAGCGTGAGCGTGCCGGTGAGTGTTCCCTCGTCGAAGGGGACCCGCGCGATCACGGCGACGTCCAGGCGTCGGCACTCGGGGAAGAGCGCGTCCTCCGGCGCCTGGTCGAAGATGTTGTAGATCACCTGGACCGCGTCGATGAGCCCGGTGCGGAGCGTGCGCAGGACGTTCTCCGGCTCCCAGCGGTTCACGCTCACCCCGATCGCCCGGACGAGCCCTTCCCGCTTCAGGTCGTCCACGGCGCGCTGCCATCGCTCGTCGCCGGCCCAGTCGTCCTCCCAGACGTGGAACTGGACCAGGTCCAGCGCGGGCAGGCCCAGGTTGGCCAGGCTCCGCTCCGTGTACTCGCGGATGTGCTCCGGCGGGAATGCCCGCTCCAGTGGATCGCCGCGGCGGGATGGCCAGCGGCGGTTCAGCGGCGGGATCTTCGTCGCCGTGTAGATGCGCCGGTCTCCGTTCGCCGCCACCAGCTCGCCGAGCAGCCGCTCGCTGTGCCCGTCCCCGTACGCCCAGGCGGTATCGAAGAACGTGACGCCTCGGTCCACCGCGGCCTGCAGCGCGGCGCCCGAGCGCTCGTCGTCGGAGCCGGTCCAGCCGGCCATCCCCCACATGCCGTAGCCCAGCTCGCTCACCGCCCATCCGGTCCTTCCGAACCGACGATCTCGCATGGCGCCTGCCTCCTTCATCTGCCGGGACCCGCCGCGGTGCCTGCTCCCGCCCTGCCGCGACCCTCCGACGCCGGTCTCATGTCCGCTTCCGGCGCGCCGCTGCCACGAGGTGCTCGAGCCCGGGCCGCAGTGACCGGAACGACCCCGGGGCGTGCCGGAGCGACACCAGCAGCGTCAGGCGCGGCTGGGCACCCCGGAGCTCGAGGAGCACCACGTCGCCGATCTCAGCGATCGCCGGCCCGACCCCGGTCATGGCCGCCAGGCCCTCTGCGTCGTAGGCCGCGGTCGTCATCCTCCCGGCCGCGCGGCGATGCGTGCCGCCGGCCGCCTCGGCCGCGCGCAGTGCCGCCCGGCCCGTGCGGTGCGTCGCGTCCGCGACCAGGCCGGCGCCGACGGGCGGGGCATCCAGCTCGGCCCTGAGGTCGAGCAGGTCACCGCGCCCCTGGATGGCCCATACCAGCCAGACCAGCAGCGCCTCGCGCGGCGCCATCAGGATCGTGGCGGTCACGCGGCCGGTGCCGCGCACGGGTGACTGCGCCTCGAGGCGGACGGTCCCCCGGCCCGGGCGCCGGACCACGGGCGGACCGGCCGGGCCCGTGAGCGCATTCGCCACGCCGCGCGCGAGGAAGCGCATGCGTCGGGCGTTCCAGACGCCGCCGACCGCGTAGCCGCCCACCAGCAGCACCGCCAGCGCGACGACCACGAGCGTTGCCAGGTTCAAGCTCACCGCCCTCCGCGACCCCGGCCGGCCGGGCTCCGGTCCATCGGGGCAACAGTAGCGCAGCCGACGGTGCATCCCGGGGCCGGGACGCGCCGGAACGGCCGCGATGACGCCCCGGCCGCGCACTGCCGATCGGTCGCGGTGACGCACCGCTGCCGGGACGCGCCGGAACGGCCGCGATGACGCCCGCCGGCCGCGCACTGCCGATCGGTCGCGGTGACGCACCGCTGCCGGGACGCGCCGGAACGGCCGCGATGACGCCCGCCGGCCGCGCACTGCCGATCGGCCGCGGGGTTGCACGCCTCAGAAGGGCCGGCGATCCTCCTCGGCGGACGGCCAGTAGAGGTGGCGGCCGCTGAGCACGAACGGGTCGAGCGCGAGCGGGTGCGCCTGGCCCATCTCCAGCCCGATGACCACGTCGGCCGCCACGCTGGCGGGAGTGGCCGGGTCGAAGCTCACGAGCAGCGAACGGCCGGGCGCCGCGAGCACCTGGTCATGCTCGCCGAAGACGCGCATCAGCTGATCCGGGAGCAGCACCAGCGACGAGGTCCACGGCCGCGCGTCCGAGCCCCGGACGACCCAGCCGTCGTAGGTTGCCTCGGTCACCTCGGTGGGATCGATCTCCTCGGCACCATGCCGGAGGTTGGCGAACGCCGCAGCCCCGATCTGCGCCGCGGTGCACTCCCATCGCTCCGCGACCAGGGCGTCCACCACGGGCAGCGCGTCACCGATCCAGAGCCCGAACTCGATGACACAGCCGGGCTCGGCGATGGCGCGCACCACGGGCTCGCCCGGCGCATCGGTCAGGGTGCCTGACAGCAGCGGCAGGACATGCTGTGCCGCCCAGTCCCAGGTGACGGGCCGCGGCATCCGCCTCGACGCCTGCCGCAGCGCCCGGACCTCCGCCGCCAGTTCCCGGGCGATTCCGACGACGTCCCGGGTGTGCGGGGCCGGGCGTGTGTCGAACATCCGGACAGGATGCGCCGCGCGCATTCACTGCCACTTATCCGGACAGGCCGGAAGCCCCGCCGGCCGTCCGGGCAACGTCGGGCCGAACAGCACCGGTCGGCCGCGAGCGCGGTCGCTAGATTGGCCCGGGGCGGGCCCGCTGGGACCGTCCACGTCATGCGGCACGGCAGGTGTCGCGGCACCGCGAACGAGGCGTGCGATGCAGTTCACGCTCAACGGGCGGCCGGTCGAGACGGAGATCCGGGACGGCGAGAGCCTCCTGGACGTGCTGCGTGACCGCTTCGGGCTCCGCTCGCCGAAGGACGGCTGCGCTCCCGAGGGTTCCTGCGGGGCCTGCACCGTGATCGTCGACGGCCGCGCCGTCGTCGCCTGTGCACAGGATCCGCGCCGGCTCGCCGGGCGCCACGTCCTGACGCTGGAGGGCCTCGCGCCCGACGTCCGCGAGACGTGGGCCGACGCGTTCGTCACCGCGGGGGCCGTCCAGTGCGGCTACTGCACCCCGGGCATGGTGATGAAGGCGGAGGCGCTCCTCTCACGCAACCCCGATCCGTCGAGCGAGGAGATCGCGCACGCCCTGGCCGGCAACCTCTGCCGCTGCACCGGCTATGCGAGCGTGATCGAGGCGGTCCGGCGCGCCGCGGCGGTGCGTCGTGCACCGGTGCCGCCATCCGCGGGCGAGGCCGGGACGGCGGCCGAGCCGTGGCCGGCGCCACGGCTGCGGGTCGGGCAGGCGACACCGAAGTGCGGCGGTCGCCGGCTCGTCCTGGGTGAGCAGCTCTTCGTCCGGGACATGAGCGTGCCCGGGATGCTGCACGGCGCCCTCCGCTTCTCCGACCATCCGCGAGCTGTCGTGCGCCGGATCGACACGCGCCGCGCCCGTGCAGTCCCCGGCGTCGTGCTGGTCGCCACCGCCGCCGACGTGCCCGGCCGGCGGCACCAGGGGCTGCTCACCCCGGACTGGCCCGTCCTCGTCGCCGAGGGCGAGCAGGTGCGGTGCGTGGGCGACGTGCTGGCCGCGGTGGCCGCCGGGACGCGCCGCGCTGCCCGCGAGGCGGCCTCACTCGTCGAGGTGGAGTACGAGGTCCTGGAGCCGCTGACGGACCCGGAGGCCGCACTGGCGGAGGGCGCGCCGGCGCTGCACCCGGGCGGCAACCTGCTCGCCACCTCGGTGGTCCGGCACGGGGACGCGGACGCGGTGCTGGCGGGAGCGGACCACGTCGTCACGGAGACGTTCCACACGCAGCCGGTGGAGCACGCGTTCCTGGAGCCCGAGGCCTGCCTGGCGATGCCGGCCGGCCTTGCCGGTCCGGAGGGCACCCAGGCGTGCGACGTGCCGGACGAAGACCGGGCCCCGGCCGCGGGTCATCCGCTGGAGCGCTACCCGGTGCCGGCCCCCGGTCGGGCGGGTGGACACCTGGCCAGCCCCCCCGTGCCGCCCCCGGCGGGTGCGCAGCCGGCCGTCGTCGCCGCCCCCGGGCTGCGCGTCTACTCCCAGGGGCAGGGCGCCTGGGAGGACCGCCGCCAGATCGCCTCGCTGCTGGCGCTGCCGGAGGCCGCGGTGCGGGTGACGCAGGTTCCCACCGGCGGCGGGTTCGGAGGCAAGGAGGACCTCAGCGTCCAGGGACAGACCGCGCTCCTCGCACATCTCACCGGGCGGCCGGTCCATCTCGCCCTCACCCGTCGCGAGAGCATCCGGCTGCACCCGAAGCGCCACGCGCTGACCATGACGTACACCGCGGGCTGCGATGCGGGGGGCCATCTCCTGGCCGTGCGCGCGCGGATCGTCGGCGACACCGGGGCCTACGCCAGCGTCGGGGCCAGCGTGCTGGAGCGCGCGGCCGGGCACGCGTGCGGTGCGTATCACGTGCCGAACGTCGACGTGGAGGCGCGCGCCGTCTACACGAACAACCCGCCCGCCGGCGCCATGCGCGGCTACGGCGTGGTCCAGGTCACGTTCGCCGTGGAAGGGATCCTGGACCGGCTCGCCGAACGCGTCGGGATCGACGGGTGGGAGATGCGCTGGCGCAACGCGCTCGAGGCCGGCGATCGGTTCGGCACGGGACAGCGCCTCGGGCCCGGGGTCGGCGTGAAGCGGACGCTCCTGGCAGTCCGCGAGGCCTACCGGTCGGCCCGGTTCGCGGGGATCGCCTGCGCGGCCAAGAACACCGGCATCGGCAATGGCATGGTGGAGCGCGGTCGCGCGATCCTGCGGCCGGAGGCCGACGGCACCGTCACGCTCTTCCACTCCTGGACGGAGATGGGCCAGGGCGTCCACACGGTCTTCCGACAGATCGTCTCCGACGAGCTCGGGATCCCCGGCGACCGGGTGCGCATCGTGGTCGATACCGAGCGCGAGCTGGATACCGGGCAGACGACCGCCTCCCGGGCGACGACGCTGGGCGGTCGAGCGGTCCTGGACGCCGTGCGCAGGCTCGCGGCGACCCTGGGCGGCGGACGGCTGGAGGACCTCGCCGGGCAGGAGTTCGCCGGCGAGTTCGTGGTCGACTGGACCACGCGCAACGACGCGGACGAGCCGGTGACGCACCTCGGCTACGGCTGGGCCACACAGGTGGTGGTGCTCGACGAGAAGGGCCGGCTCGAGCGCGTGGTCGCCGCCCACGACGTGGGTCGCGCCATCAACCCCCTGGCGCTCGAGGGCCAGGTGACGGGTGGTGTCCACATGGGGCTGGGGTTCGCGCTCACCGAGGAACTGCCGCTCGATCACGGCACCCCGGCAGACACGCTCGGCGCGCTCAACATCATCCCCGCCGCGGGCATGCCCCCGGTGGAATGCATCCTCGTGGAGGAGCCGCAGCCAGAGGGACCGTACGGAGCGAAGGGGGCCGGCGAGGCGGTGCTGGTGCCCACCCCGGCGGCGGTTGCGGGCGCGGTCCATGCGTTCGACGGACGGTGGCGGACCAGCCTGCCGATGCGCGATTCGACGGCCGCGCTGGCGGCGGCACCACGGCTCCGGGCAGCCGCGCGCCGCGCCAGGCCCGCGGAGCGGGACGCTGCCGCGTCGCACGGGCCGCGGCCCATGCTCGCCGGTTCCGGGGCCCGGCTGCGTTCCTGACCGGGGCCCGGCTGCGTTCCTCACCGAAGTCCGGGAGGCGACGGGCGGGCCCCGTCGTCCGCTGCACGATGGACGCGCGGCAGGCATGGACCGCGGACGCGCGGCGGGCATGCGCCGTGGACGCGCCATGACCCGCGCCGGAGATGCGCGAGGCTCCGGGGACATGGGGTAGGCTTCACGCGGAGGTGCGCAGATGGCAGACAAGACTCCGAAGCGACCACCCAAGCCGAAGCAGCCGAAGAAGCCGAAGGCCTGAGGTCGATCACCGCGGGCCGGCCCCGGCCTCTCAGCGGCCGGGCGCGCGCCGGCGGGAATCGCGTCCCGTGAGCCGGGCGCAGCAGCGGGGGTTCGTGGGGTGAGCCGCCTCCGCCTGTACCTCACGCTCCGCGATCTCCCCCTCTGGCTGGCGATCGCCGGCCTCGCGGTCATGGCGCTGAGCGGCGGGATCGAGGCGGTCCGCGATCCCAGCCTGGCCTCGCTGGTGGCCCTGGTCGTCGGATCCTGCGCGGTGACCATGGCCCTCGGCCGGGTGCTCGTGCGCCGCATCCCCTACACCCGCGCGCGCCGCGTCGTGGTGGCGCTGGTGGCGCTGCTGGTCCTCTTCCCGCTGCTCGGTGGCCTCGCGTTCTTCCTGCTCCCCGCCGCGTTCGCGCTCCTCGCGGTGGAGCTCGTGGCCGCGCCGCCGTCGGCGGCGGGGACGGGCGGGCGCCGACCTCCCGCCGGCACGTCGCCCGGGGAGGCGGGTGACTTCGAGTGGCCGGAGGAGGACCCGGCCTAGACCCCGGGTCGCGGGACGTGGCGGGGGTCATGCGCAATTCGCAGCACATGCGAGAATCCGTCGCGCAAAACGAGCAGCATGTGCGATGAACATGCGATACTCGTAGCGCAAGCGGGATGGACCCGCACGGGCGCCGTGGAGGCACGGGCGCCAGGGGAGACGGATCATGAAGGTGCTGTTGGTCGGGGCCGGGACGGTCGGCGAGGCGATCGCCAGGCTCAGCGCGGATCGCACGTGGCTGGAGCGCATGGTCGTGTCGGACTACGACCTCGATCGCGCACGCCGGGTGGCCGCCGTCTCGGGCGGCGAGCCGCGCTTCGTCGCCGAGCGCCTGGACGCCTCCGATCGCGCCGCCGTGGCCGCGCTGGCTCGGGCCCACGGGGTGGACCTGGTGCTCAACAGCGTGGATCCCCGGTTCGTCATGCCCATCTTCGACGGCGCGTTCGACGCGGGCGTCGACTACATGGACATGGCGGTCAGTCTCTCCGCGCCGCACCCCGCCGATCCGTACCACCTGACCGGGGTGAAGCTCGGCGACGAGCAGTTCGCCCGCGATCGCGCGTGGCGGGAGCGCGGCCGCCTCGCCCTGCTCGGGATGGGGATGGACCCCGGGCTCTCCGACGTGTTCGCGAGCTACGCGGCACGGCACCTCTTCGACGAGGTGCACGAGGTCGGCGTGCGGGACGGCGGCGACCTGCGCATCGAGGGCTACCCGTTCGCGACCGTCTTCTCCATCTGGACCACCATCGAGGAGTGCCTGAACCCGCCGATCGTGTGGGAGCGTGACCGCGGCTGGTACACGCTCGAGCCGTTCGCCGAGCCCGAGTCGTTCTGGTTCCCTGAGGGGGTCGGCCCGGTCGAGTGTGTGCACGTGGAGCACGAGGAGGTGCTCCTCGTTCCCCGCTGGGTGGACTGCCGCAAGGTCACCTTCAAGTACGCGCTCGGGGCGGACTTCATCGAGACCCTCCGGAAGCTGCATGCCCTGGGCCTCGACAGCAAGGTGCCGGTGAAGGTCAAGGGCGTGGAGGTCGCTCCGCGGGACGTGGTGGCCGCGGTGACGCCCGATCCGGCGACGATCGGCGACCGGATGGTCGGTCGGGCCATCGTGGGGACCCTGGTCTCCGGGATCAAGGACGGGCGCCGGCGGGAGGTCTACCTGTACCAGACGTCCGACGCGCAGGAGATCATGCGGCGCCACGGCCTCCAGGTGGTCGGATACCAGACCGGCTTCAATCCCGTGGTGGCCATGGAGTTGCTGGCCGAGGGCGCCTGGAAGGGCGAGGGGGTGCTCGGCCCCGAGGCGTTCGACCCGGATCCGTATCTCGCCGTGATGGACCGCTACGGGATCCACCACGCGATGGACGAGCGCGACCCGGACACGCACCGGCCGGTCCAGGCGCCGGAGGCAGTCCGCTCCTGATCTCCGCGCGGGGCCGGCCGCCGGGTTCTCCGAGCCGGCCTCGCGGGCCTTCGGTCGCTCACCGGACCATCCCCCTCGGCCCCTGCATCGGCGGCCGATATCCCCTGCCTCTGGCACCGTCCGGCACTGTCCGCACGGCGCCTGCGTCCCCTTGCCCGTGCCCGCCTCCGACGGAAGGATGGTGCCGCTTGGAGTCCAGCATGGAGGCCGCCGGGTGGTCCTGGCAGAGGCGACGAATCACGCAATCGCAGATCCTGGCCGTGTCTTCCTCGAGGAGGTGATTGCCCGGACGGGCCCCTCCTGCCGGCTCGACATGTGCATCCAGTGCGGCACCTGCGGCGGCTCGTGCCCGTCCGCGGACGACATGGATCACACGCCCCGCACCCTCTTCGCGATGATCCGCGCCGGGATGCGGGAGCAGGTGCTCCACAGCAACACGCCGTGGATGTGCGTCTCGTGCTACCTGTGCACGGTCCGGTGCCCCCAGGACGTGCGCATCACGGACGTGATGTACACGCTCAAGAACATGGCCGTGGCCGGCCACGCCTACCCGGATTCGACCGCGCCGGACTTCTCGAAGGCGTTCATCCGGAACGTCGAGACGTTCGGACGCAGCTTCGAGGTGGGGCTGACCGCGCAGCACTACCTGCGCCACTACCTGACCCGCCTGCCCTCCATGGCGCCGATGGGGATCAGCATGCTCCGCAGCGGGCGGATGGGGCTCACGCCGCCCCGGCGCATCCGCGGGATGCGCGACCTGAAGCGGATCCTGGCCCGGGCCAAGGCACTGGAGGCCGCCTCGTGAGCGACTACCTCTACTACCCCGGCTGCTCCATGGACAGCAGCGGGCGTTCGTACCGCGATTCGCTCGAGGCCATCACGGCGCCCCTGGGGATCGCCCTGCACGAGATCGACGACTGGAACTGCTGTGGGGCAACCGAGTACCTGGGTCTGAGCCGTCTCCCGGCCTACGCCCTGATCGCGCGGAACCTGGCCCTCGCGGAGAAGAGCCGCAACGGCACGGACACACTGGTCGCGCCGTGCAGCGCCTGCTTCCTGAACCTGTCGAAGACGAACCACGCCATGGCGGAGAACGCGGCCTTCGGTGCCCAGGTCAACGACGCCCTCGCCGCGGGCGGCCTGCACTACGACCCCGAGTCGCTCCGGATCCGCCACCTGCTCGACGTCGTCGTCCGCGAGGTGGGCCTGGACGCGGTGCGCAGCCGGGTGACCCGGCCGCTGCGCGGGCTGAAGCTGGCGCCGTACCTCGGTTGCATGGTGCCGCGCCCGGACTACGACGGGCGATGGAGCGACCCGGAGCACCCGTTCGAGCTGGATCGCCTGCTGGCCGCGCTGGGGGCCGAGGTCGTCGACTTCCCCCTCAAGACCGAGTGCTGCGGCGGCCACATGACCCAGATCGGCCCGTCCACCGCGTTCTCCATGATCCGCCGCCTGGTGGACGCCGCCGAGCGGGCGGGCGCCGACATGATGGTGACGATCTGCCCCATGTGCCAGATGAACATCGACGCCTTCCAGGGCGAGATGAACGCGCACTTCCACACGAACCACCGCATGCCGATCGTCTTCTTCACCCAGGTGATGGGCCTCGCGTTCGGCATGTCACCGGAGGCCGTCGGGTTCGGCCGCGAGCTCGTGGATGCCCGCCCCGCGCTCGCGCGCATCTCCGACGAACCGGTCCCGGAGGCCGAGCCGGCCAGGGTGCGGCGGCCGGGCAGGCCCAAGGGACCGGCCCTCCCCATGCCGCAGATGCCCGAAGCTGACGAGGTGGCGCGATGAACGCCGAGCGGCAGGACGCCGGGAGCGGCGCCCGGGGCACGCCCGAGGATCTCCGCATCGGGGTGTACGTCTGCCACTGCGGCAGCAACATCGCGGGGACCGTCGACGTGGAGGCGGTCCGCGCGTGGGCGGAGACCAGCCTGCGCGACCGCGGCGTGGTGGTCGCCCGCGACTACAAGTTCATGTGCTCCAGCCTGGGGCAGGAGCTCATCGAGCAGGACATCCGGGAGCAGGGCGTCAACCGCGTGGTCGTGGCCGCCTGCTCGCCGCACCTCCACGAGCGGACGTTCCGCACCGCGTGCGAGAACGCCGGCCTGAACCCCTACCTCTGCGAGCTCGTCTCCGTGCGAGAGCAGGACTCCTGG
>JAJYGO010000294.1 GCA_021785115.1 Chloroflexota bacterium
CGCCGAAACCGCCGAAACCACCGCCGCCGCCGAAGCCGCCGAAACCACCGCCGCCGCCGAAGCCGCCGCCGCCCCACGGCGTGCCGCCCCAGCCTCCGCCACGGCGGCCGCCGCCGAGCAGGCTGCCGAGGATGATCCCGCCGATGAGCGCGCCGGTCGGGTTCATGCCCTGTCGCATGCCGCCCCCGCCGTGCATGTCCCGGTCGTCGAACTCCGAGCTCGCGATGCGGTACGCCTCGTCCGCGAGCCGCTGCGCCTGCTGCGCCTCGGTCAGCGCACTCCCGGGGTCGGTCGCCGACATCGCCTGTGCCTGCTCGAGGTGGCGCTGCGCCTCCGAGAGCCGCGTCCGGGCCTCCCGCCCGACCGCATGGCGCCGGCTCTGGATGTAGTCACTCGCATGCGTGACGCTGGCCTGTGCCGACACGAGCGCCGTCCGAATTGCCTCTCGCTGCCTCGCGTCCTGCTCGTCCGCCGCGCGCTCGGTCGCAAGCACCTCGTCCGCGGCGGCATGTGCCTGCTGGGCCGCCGTGAGCGCCGCGAGCGGGTCCGCCGCCGCGGCGGCGGACGAGGCCCGGGCCGCGGCGAGCTTCGCCTCGGCGTCGGCGAGCTTCGAGCTCAGGGCCGGATCGGGGCGCTTCTGCAGCGCCTGTCGTGCAGACGCGATGTCGGCCTCGGCCGCGCTGATCTCGGGCTCGAGGCGCGTCTTCGCCTCGTCGACGGACGACCGCAGGTGGTCGATCGCGTCGAGCAGCGTGGTCGCCTGTGCGAGCGCGCCCTGAGCCGCCCGTGCCGCGTCGCGCGCCGTTCTCGTGTCCGCCGGGGTCGCGGCAAGGGCCGCCTTCCCCCGGTCGACCGCCGCGACCGCGAACTCGATCCGCTTGCGCGCCTCCTCGACGTTGCCCTTGACCGGCGCCCACGTCGCGTCGGCGTACGACCGGAGGCCGTCGACCGTCGACTGCGCCGCGGGCAACCGCTGCCGCAGCTCCGTCGCGCGGGCCGGAACGGCGGCGAGGATCTCGGGAGCGCGTCGCTCGAGGTCGCGCAGCTCCTGGAAGCGCTGGCGCTGCTGCGCGATCAGCGCCTCGACCCGCTGCGACCGCGCGACGATCTCGTTCAGCATGGCTTCCCGTGTCGGCGGGTCCTCCGGGACCGAGTCGTCGAGCTTCTGCCGGACGAGGAACGCCGCCTTCAGCTCCGCCTGCGCCTGGCCGAGCGCGTCGCGGAACGGCGCGACGTCCTCCGGCGCGAACTCCGCCTCCGCGTACGAGAGGTCCTGCCCGGCGTCGCGGACGTTGTCGTCCGCCTGGATCAGCAGCTGGTTCGCGGTCCGCGCGAGCTGTCCGGTCCGCCGGTCGCGTTCCTCGGCCGCGAGGTGCGCGACGCGCCAGCGGCGGATCCACGTCGCGATCACGGCGATCCCGAGCGCCAGGATGATCAGCCCGACGAGGACGGCGAAGAACCCGGTGTCGGGCGCCGGCGCGGGCTGGATGGGCGCCGTGCCGCCACCCGGCGGCGTGCCGCCGCCGCTCGCCGCGTCCGAGCCGAGCGCATTGGCGAACGCGACGACGCCGCCGGCATAGTCGCCCGCGCGGTACTTCGGCTCGAGCGTGGAGCTCAGCAGGGCGTCCACGTTCCCGCCGATCACGGGCTGGAGCGAGCTCGAGGCCCAGTAGCCGTAGCGGTGGTCGTTGACGGCGGTGACGAGCACCATGTCGTTCCCGCCGAGCCCGTTCTGCGTGAACGTCGTCTCGGCGAACTGCTGCGCCGTCTCCCCGCCGGTCGTGGCGACGAACACGACGTACAGCTGGATGTCGTGCTGGCTCAGGAGCTGGTCGAGCGCGGACTGGACCTGCGCCCGGCCCGATCCGAGGGAGCCGGTCTGGTCGGTGATCTGGCCTTTGAGCGTCGGGACGGACTGCGCGGCAACGGGGGCCGCGGCGGTCGCGAGGAGGAGGACGACGAGGAGCGCCGCGCACCAGCGCGCCAGCGCGGCCGCGACCATCGTGGCCGCGCGGGATGTCCGGTTCATCGACGAATCAAGTGCTCCCTGCAGCAGAGGCCGCTCACGGACCCGGCGTGCGGCGAACGCATGCCCTTCTCGGGCCACGAACGCAGCGGGGGGATGGTGCTCCTGTGGCGCGAAGAAGGCCAGAGCCGTTGGTCAGGACCGCCGGAGGGCGTCGCGGCCGCGTCCGTCCGGGCTCGGGTTCCCCGTGTGCGGGCGCTTCCCGAGGTCGTGCCAGTTCGACTCCTCGACATGCACGCCGTAGTGGCGGGCGGCTTCGCGGATGTTCGCGAAGGCGAGGTCTCGGTCGCGGTCCGACACGTCCTCGACCTGGTCGAACCGCGCGAGCGCGGTCCGCACGTGCGAGGCGTCCGTCAACGGCTCCTTGCGCTGCCTGGGGAACGCATACGCCGAGTCGGGCAGATCGCGGCGCTCCTTCGTGTCGAGATCGCCATGCGCGGTGTGCGGCTTCCACGTCGGATCGGGCATCGCATCCACCTCCTTTCGCCAAGTCTGATCCCCAGGGCCTGCGGCGGGCGCGGTTGGGATCGGTGGCCTGCTTGCGGGGTTCTTGCGGCGTTCTTGCACGCGCCGAACGCGGGCCGCTTCGACAGCGCCCGCCCGGTGCGATGAGGACGAAAGGTCGGGTCGCCGGTCATGGGGGGTCCGCGTAGCGACGTGTGAGCTGCCGGAAGGCGATGGCAACGTGCCGCGCGGTAGCGTCGTATCGGCATGACGATGGAGCGACACAGGGTCGGCCTGTCCCGCGGCCGCCACGCCCGGTCCCGCGCACGGATCGCGCCGGCCTGCACGTGCCCGTCGCGCCGAGGTGGGCGGCGGTGAGCGAGCGCGTGCGGCCGCGCTCCGCGTCCGCCGACGTGATGTCCGGCGCGTCCGCGATGGGCCATTCGGCCCGGTCGATCGTCCCGCCCGACACAGGCCGGCCGGCGCGAGCCGTGTCAGGGTACGGGCGAAATGGCCGTGGCCTCGCTCGTCTCGGCGCGATGCTGCTGTACCCCGTGTCGCCCAACGCCGTCTCGAGATCCGCAGCGTCCAGGCCGCGCGGCGTGAGCTGGCTCCTGGGCTCCGGCGGCACCGACGTGGACGGCGGCCGGCGGGAGATCGTCGACGCGGCGGAAGGGTGGGAGCAGCCGGTCGCGCGGGCCGCGGTGTCGCGACAGGACCCCACCGCGCACATCGGCCGGTTCGTGCTTCCCGCGTCCGACGCCGACCTGCCGCCCGGCGTCCAGCGCACGCTCCGGTTCACCTGCGGCTCCCTGCCGCTCGACCGCACGCTCATGATCCCGTCGTCGGCGCGGCCCATCGACCGGTCGTGCCTCCGGTACGTCGCGTCGCGGGTGCAGGTGCTCGGGTTCGGCGAGCGCGGCACGGGGCTGTGGGTCGAGGCGCGTGGCAAGGACCCCGTCGCGATCGTCCCGACCGACCGGATCGCGGTCATCGAGGACGTGAGCGTCCTGTGCTACCGGCGGTTGTCGATCCGGGCTGCCGACGCGCGGCTGTCGGTCCGGTACGTGCCCGACGCCCATGCCAGCCTCGGCGGCCCGATCGCGTGGCTGCGGCATCGGATCAGGGGAGACGCGCGCGGCGACCTGCCGTGGCAGGGCCTCCGGCCGGTGGGGTCGGCGCGCGTGCCCGAGACCTGGCGCGGCGTGGCCGAGGCCGTCGCGGACGAATCCGGCAGGTCCGGGGCGGCGATGCTGTTCGGCCTCGCGCCGTCAGCCGGGGACGGTTTCCCGCGCGGCGCGCTCGTGGCCCTCACGCCGGGCGAGCTCATCGTGCTCGCCGAGCCGGATGACCCGCCCGTCGCCGCCGCGTGGCCCCAGCTGCTCGTGATGCCGAGGCGGCTCCTGCAGTCCGCTCACCCCGACGACGACCGGCTCGTGCTGCGCGCCGGTGGCGTGGACAGGAGCATCCGGCTGGGCAACCGGTTCAGCGCCGCGGCAGCCGAGCTGATTGAGTGTGCCGGGCCGGTCCGCGCCATGGAGCCGGAACCGGCCTGAGGCGAGCCGTCGGCGCCGGGGCGGAAGAACCGGTCGGTTTGCGGTCGCCCCACGCGAGTGCCGGTCACGTGCGTGCCGCCGCAGCAGCAACCCCTTTCGGCTCGCTTGCGGCCGCCCGCGTGTCGCCGGTTCGACACCCCGGCGCCGCGACCGGTGCCGCGGGTGCAAGCTTTCAGCGCCCATCCTCCTGCACCCGGCGTCGGATCGTTTCCCACGCTGGACGCTCGGGTGGGAGGTGTGGAAGATGTTGATGCTCCTGATCGTGCTTCTGATCGTGATCCTGCTCCTCGGCGGGTTCGGCTACGGCCGAGGCCGCTGGTACTAGTCGCCACGCGGCCGAGGCGCAGGGCACGCGTTCCCGGCCGCCAGCACGTCCGAAGAGACCCCCGTCGCCCGACGGGGGTCTTCTCCTGTCCGGTGCGGGTCGGCGCCGGCGCGGCGCTGCGTCACCCGCGGCCGATGACCGGCAGGACGATGGCCGAGGGATGCGTTGCGCAGTGCAGGATCTCCTGCTCCGCGACGTGCATCGCGGTCGCGCCGCCGAGCCCCTCGCCGCCCCCGAGATTCCGTGCGATCCGCGGGTGCGCGCCGCTCGACACCTGGACGCGAAGCCGGTGACCGCGCCGGAAGCGATACGCCGTGGGCCAGAGGTCCACGTCGACGCATCGCACGCCATCGCCGTCGGCCGCTGGTCCAAGGGCGGTCAGTCGAAGCGAGCCGTCGCACACGTTCGTCGACCGGCCATCCCGTGACACGTCGCACAGCCGGACGAAGACGTCGGTGTCGGTCGCGCTCGAGCGGAGGTGCACCTGCGCCGAGACCGGCCCGATGACCTCGAGGTGGCCATCGAGCGGCTCCGTCGTGTACGTCAGCACGTCCGGGCGCGCCTCGAGGCGACGGTTGTCGCGCGCGCCCGCCCCGCGCGACATCAGGCTGCCGCCGACGGCGGGCGTCGGGTCGGCGGGGTCGTAGCGATAGCGGTCGGACGGCTCGTCGGCGGGTGGCGCGGGGTCCAATCGCCCGCCTGCGCGAAGGTGCCACCGTTCCGAGGTCGCGGCGGGAGGCCAGTCGGCCAGGTCTCGCCAGCGCCCCTCGCCCATCACGAACACCCGGACGCGCGATCGCCGTGGACCCGGTCGGCGGTCGAGGTGCACGGCAAACCACCGGAGCGCCTCGCGCACGCCGACGAGGGCCGCGCCGACGGACAGGTGCGTCCACGGGCCGACGATCAGGTGGACCTCGCGTCCGGTCCGCCGGAGCGCGACGTAGTCGAGCAGCTGGTGCGGCAGGAGAATGTCGTACCAGCCGCCGACGAGCGACACCGCGGCGGTGACGTCGGGGATCCGGGCCGTGAAGTCGAGGCCGTCCCAGAAGGGATCGCCGGGCTCCGCGTGGTCGAGCCACGCCCGGTACAGCGGCACGCGATGGCCGACCGCCAGGACGTCGGCCTCGCGCAGCGGGAGGTGGTCGAACGCCCGGCGCAGCGCGCGACGGCCGAAGAGCGTGGCGCGCAGCCGTGGCAGGCCCGTCTCCTCCTGGTACGCGAGCTCCCGGACCCACGTCAGGAGCATGTCGAGCGCGAACCCGCCGCCGGGATACGTGAGGCTTCCGAACTCCGACGCCGTGATGACCGGCACGAGAGCCCGGAGGAAGGCCGGCGCGTCCGGCGCGACGGACCACTGCGTGTAGCCGAGGTAGCTCGGCCCGAACATCCCGACCGAGCCACCGAACCATGGCTGTGCCGCGAGCCATTCGAGCGTCGCGAGGCCGTCGGAGCGCTCGTGACGCAGCGGCTGGAACTCCCCTCCCGACCCGAACGTCCCGCGGCAGCTCTGGAGCACGACCTGGTACCCGTGCTCGGCGATCACCCGCGCGAGCATCCCCCACGTCCCTCCGCGGCCGTACGGGCAGCGCATCAGGACGATCGGCGCGCGCTCGCGCCGGCGCGGCACGTAGCGGTCCGCGAGCAGGACGACGCCGTCCGGCGTGACGACGCGGAGCCCGCGCTCGACGCGGACGTTCCGCGTGACCGGGGCCGGCAACCCGGCGAGCGCCGAGAACAGGCGCGACCCGGCGGTCATGGCGCCGGGTCGGGGATTGACCCGGTGCTCGGGTTCCCGCTGGCCGACGTGGTGGCGGCCGGACCGGCCGGGGCCCGCTCCGCGCGCAACGCGGCGATGTGGGCGGCGAGCTCGTCGCGGGCAGCCCGGAACGCCGCGAGGCGGCGCTCGTCGTCGCCCTCCGCGGCGGCCGGGTCATCGATGTCCCAGTGCCGCCGCCGCGCCGGGCCCGGAAAGTACGGACACGTCTCCCGTGCGCGGTCGCAGACCGTGATGACCTCGTCGAACGGCTGCCCGAGGAACTCGGTGACGGCCTTGGACCTCGCGGCCCGCCAGTCGATGCCGGCCTCGTCGAGCACCCGCACGGTCAGCGCGTGGACGCCCTTCGGCTCCGTCCCGGCGCTCGCCACCTCGTACGCCGGATCCTGCGAGAGCAGCGCCTCCGCCATCTGGCTCCGGGCGGAGTTCCCCGTGCAGACGAACAGCACGCGCGTCCGAGTCGATCCCTGCTCCATCTCGCCGAGAGGCTACATCGACGGGGACGTCGTGTCGGCCCCAGCGGAGCCGAGGCGTTCCTCAGACGCGCTCCGGCTCGTGGAGCCATCGCCGCGTGGGCGGCGCCACGCCACTGTCACGCGACCGCAGCGTGCGACGTCGCGTCGCTGTGCTGCTTCTCCGCCGGCGCCGATCGGAACCGGGGGCCACGCGGCCTGATGCGACGAGGCCTCCCGGCGTGACCCGGGAGGCCTCGAGAACGTTCGTGCCTTGACCGAGGCGGCGCGCCGAGCGCGCGGCGGCCCTAGAGCGGGTCGGGCGATCCTGGACCGTCGTCGGTGTCGGTCGGGTAGCCACCGGAACGACCGGTCTCGTGGGCGTCCTGGCCGCGCGCGCGGTCGCGGTCGTACGTGTCCACGTCGCCGGCTGACGTGGCGGCGTTCCCCGAGTCATCCACGCCGACGTTGCCCGAGCCCTGGACGTTGACGCGCCCACGCCGCACGGTGTCCGAGACCCGCTGCTGGTCCTGGTGGGCCGACTTCCGGATCTCGATTTCCTCGACGACGCGCGGCTCCCTGGTCACCTCGACCTGTTCGGCCCGGACCGGTACCCGGATGGTGTCGCCCTCCCGGAATGCCTCGTCCTGGTCGCTTGCCGGGCGATCGACCGCGACTCGCCGGACTTCGACGTCCTCGCGTGTCACCGGGACGTCGAACGACTGCTCCTCCTCGTCCACGTCCTTGCTGACGCGGACCTCGCCCGCCTGCTGCGTCCGCTTCTCGGCGCGCAGCTCCTCTTCGTAGCGTGGGATCCGGCGCGTCTCGCCGGCATCGACGGCGTCGCCCGGCTCCCCGTCGCCGACCGGCTGCCGGCCGGCCGCCGTGGCGTCCCACGTTCCGTTCGTCGACGGCTCCGACGCCGCGCCGACGTAGTCGCCGTCGACATCGTCCTCGGGCGGCTGGTCCCAGCCCATCTGGCCGATCTCGCCCTTGGCGGCGTCGACGAAGACCTGGCCCTGGTCCGGACGGACATCCCTGATGGCCGACCCCGGCACGAAGTAGTGCGTCGGGAAGAGGATCCCCTTCTCGAGCGTGACGTACGAGTCGGTGACGTCGCTCACCTTTCCGAGATGCGCTCCGTCGCGCGAGTAGATGTCCCAGCCCGGCTGGATCTGCGTGTGGTCGTTCACTCGATTCGGACCTCCCATGGAGTGCGTCCCGGCGACACGGTCGACTGGGACCCCTCCGCTCCGGCACGTCGGGCGCCCCATGCGCCCGCGTTGGGTGCGGCGCTCAGGTTCGCCGCGCTCCGACACGCGAACGCACCCGGAGGCGATCACGGCTCTATCACCGATGTGACAGTGGCGAGGTGACGCCCGGCGCGCGCAACCGGGCGTCGCGGTCTGAATCGACCGCCGCCCGAGACGGGAGCGACGTGTTCCCCGGTACGCCGGTAGTCCCATCCGGTCATGCCCGATCACCCGTCTGGGGGGACGCCCCGAGGCGGTGTCCGGTGGCACCGTTCCGATGGGGGGCCGGCCGGACGAGCCAGGGGACGGCGCCGGCAGATCGGAGGAACGATGCGGACGTCGCGACGCCTGCTCCGGGCGGGGCTCGCGGGGCTCGTGCTGCTCTCGCTGTTGACGGCGATGCCGAGCGCGGCGACCGCCACCGACACGGGGATCGGCCATGCGACGTCGTTCGCGTACCTGGGCTTCGACGTCTCCTGGCCGAACTGCAACCAGAGCCTTCCGGGCGGACGCGACTTCGCGGTCGTGGGGGTCACCGGCGGCCGTGCCTTCACGGCGAACCCGTGCCTCGTGAGCCAGTTCGCGATCGCGAGACGAACGGGGCTCGCGGAGCTGTACATGAACATCGGGACGCCGGCGGGGGCCAGCGCGGGCATGGGCCGGACCGGCCCGGCGGGCACCTGCTCGACGACCCGGCTCTGGTGCCGCTCGTACAACTACGGGTACAACGCCGCCCGCGCGGCGTGGTCCTTCGCGGTGTCGCGGCTCGGTTCCGGCGCTTACGCCCCGCGCTGGTGGCTGGACGTCGAGCTGAACGGGAACTGGACACGCTCGACGTCGGTGAACGCGGCCGCGGTTGCCGGAGCGCTCCGGTACCTGGCCGGCCGGGTTCGTGTCGGCGTCTACAGCACCTCGTACCAGTGGCGGACGATCGCCGGGTCGTACCGGCCCCGCGTCGCGGTCTGGTATGCGACGGTGCACACGACGGCGCAGCTCGCGCTCGAGCACTGCGCGGCGTCGTGGGGCTTCACGGGCGGTCCGGTGAAGATCGTGCAGTACTCGTGGGGCTCCGTCGACGCCGACGTGCTCTGCTGACCCGGCGCCGGTGGAGGCCGGTCACCGTGTCGCGGCTCACACTGCCGGCGGGTCAGCGTGCGAGGTGCCGCCCGGAACCCTGCCGCCCGGCAGATTCTGCACACGCACCTCGCCCCGCGCGACGAGCCGATCCCGGGCATCGAGGATGTCCACCTGCCAGAGCTGCTGCGTTCGGCCCTGGTGGAGCGCGACCGCCTCGACACGCACGGAACCGGCGGTCATGGCCCGGAGGAAGTGCGTCGTGTTCGTGAGCCCGACCGCCTGCTCGTGGCGGTCGCGAACGGCCAGGCTCGCGCCGATGCTCGCCGCGCTCTCGACCGCCGCCGCGTAGACACCGCCATGCACGATCCCGTGCGGCGTGTGATGCTCGCTGCCGAGGTCCATGTGCCCCGACACGCGAGTCCCAGTCGCGTCGTCGATGACGAGCCCCGTCGCGCGCATGAACGCGGACACGTCGCCCACTTCGCCCAGCCCGTTTCCCGCGGCGTCTCCCATCGCGCGCTACCTCTTCGTCGAGAACAGCCCCACGGGACACGCCACGCCCGTCCCCTGCAGGCCGCAGTACCCGTCCGGGTTCTTCGCGAGGTACTGCTGGTGGTAGCCCTCGGCGAAGTAGAACTCCGGCGCCTCTCGGATCTCCGTCGTGACCTCGTCGTAGCCGGCCCGGCGCAGCTGCTCGGCGAACGCCTCGCGCGAGACCTCGGCCTCGCGGCGCTGCGCCTCCGAGTGCGCGTAGATCGCCGACCGGTACTGCGTCCCGACGTCGTTGCCCTGCCGGTTGCCCTGAGTCGGGTCGTGGTTCTCCCAGAACAGCCGGAGCAGGTCCCCATACGAGACGACCGCGGGGTCGAACACGACGCGCACCACCTCGGCGTGGCCTGTGAGCCCGGTGCAGACCTCCTCGTACGTCGGGTTCGGCGTGTAGCCGCCCGCGTACCCGACGGCGGTCACGAGCACCCCCGGCACCTGCCAGAACAGCCGCTCGGCGCCCCAGAAGCAGCCGAGCGCGAACGTCGCGATCTCGCTGCCCTCGGGGTACGGCGGCGTCAGCCGGGCGCCGTTCACGAAGTGCGACTCGGGGACGGCCATGGGGCGCGCGCGACCCGGGAGCGCCTCCTCGGCCGACGGCATGCGCTGCTTGCGCGGATTGACGAACAACATGCGGGGAACTCGCCTTTCGCTGCGGGCTCAAGTGTAATCGCGGGACTCCGAAGCGGCGTCCGGGCGACCGGCGCGCCAGGCGGCGAACAGACCGCGAGGCGACCACTCGCGCTCAGCCCGCGCGCGGCCAGCGCCGCCCCCAGCGCCGCCCCCACCGACGCCGATTCGGACGCGTCGATCAGAGCCGCCTTGCAGCGACCGGTTCCGAGGTCGAGCCCGATCAACAGCGGTTGCGCACGTGCCGGCATGCCGGTGATGATGCTCCCCGGTCCACACTCCGGGTGCACGCCGTACGCTTGACGGCGCCCCGAGCAACAGGAGCGACGGTGACGAATTCGGACACCCCCACGATCCAGCGCGTGCCGCGCGCGCGCCTGGCGTGGCTCGCGCTCGCGGTGCTCCTGCTGATCTGGGTCTCGCGTGACGTGCTGCCGCCGTTCGTGATCGGTGGGGTGGTCGCCTACGCCTTCTCGCCGCTCGTGGGTGTCCTCGAGACGCGGACGCGCCTGCCGCGGTTCGTCGCGATCCTCGGGTTGTATGTCGTGGCGCTCGCGGCGATCGCGGTCGGGGTGTGGGCGGCGTCCGGGCAGCTCGTCAACGAGCTCGCCGAGCTTGCGAGCGGCGGCCCGTCGGCGGTCGCCGATCTCCTGTCGGCCGTCCTCGGCAGGAACGCGATCGTGGTCGGGACGCATCAGATCACCGTGACCGAGATCGCGAACCAGCTGAACGTCGCGGTCGCCCACGCCATCGCAAGCCCCACCGACGCACTGCACCTGGCGACGCTCGCGGCGGACACTGCGCTGCAGGCCGTGCTCGTGCTGATCGTGGCCTTCTACCTGATGCTCGACGGCGGCCGCTTCTGGCGATACGCACTCGGGTTCCTGCCGCCGGTCCAGCGCCAACGCGCCTCGGAGATCGCGGACCGGATCCACGTCGTGCTCGCCCGGTGGATGCGCGGGCAGCTCGCGCTGATCGTGCTCGTCGGCCTGGTCCTGTACGTCGTCCTCGGGCCGATCCTGCACCTCCCCTACGCGCTCGTCCTCGGCGCGACGAGCGGGATCCTCGAGATCATCCCGCTCGTCGGCCCCGTGGTCGCGGCCACCGTCGCCGGGACCGTCGCGTTCTCGCGGGGCGGGTTCGAGCTCACGCTCGTCGTGCTCGCCGTGTACCTCGTCGTCCGCGAGGTCGAGGACCAGGTCGTGATGCCCGTCGTGATCGGCCGCGCCGTGCACCTCCACCCCGTCGTGACGATCTTCGCGGTCCTCGTCGGGCTCTCCGTGT
Source organism: Chloroflexota bacterium (assembly GCA_021785115.1). Next base: position 11,368 of record JAJYGO010000294.1, read on the forward strand.
GGGGGATCCTCGGCGGACTGCTCGCGGTGCCCGTCGCCGCGGCGCTCAACGTCACGCTCGCGGAGCTGTACCCCGCGGACCTAGACCCGGACCCCCGCGATGCCTCGACGACCGCTCCCGCGCCGGCCGATGCTTCGCTTCAGGTGCACGGGGCTCCGCCTCGCTCGACGGACGTGCACGGGGCGCCCGAGGAGTAACGTCCGGCCATGCCACCGAAGCGCGACCCGAACCGCCGGGCGTCCGGCATGCTCCGCGAGCGCCTCGCCCGGCTGCTGCCGGGTGTCCATGTGCCCGTGCCGCGCGGCCGCGTGGCGGTCGTCCGCCTGTTCGGGCCGATCCCGGGCGGCGGCCGGAGCTCGTCGCTGGCCGAGCTTGCGGCGCACCTGCGTGATTCGCGCCGCGTCCCGGCGGTCGTGCTCGACATCGACTCCCCCGGCGGATCGGCGTCCGCGTCCGACGACCTGTTCCTCGCCTTCGAGCGCCTGGCGCGCGCGAAGCCCCTGGTCGCCTCGATTCGCGGGACCGGCGCATCCGGCGCCTACCTCGCGGCGCTCGCGGCGCGGCGCATCGTCGCCAACCCGAACGCGATCGTCGGCTCGATCGGGGTCATCTCGGCCGGCCCGCGCGTGCCCCGTCTGCTCGATCGCGTCGGGGTCGGCGTGAGCGTCCGGAAGGCCGGTCGGCTGAAGGACATGGGCGCGCCGTGGCACGACGACTCCGACGAGGAGCAGGCGAAGGAGCAGGAGCTGGTCGACGCGATCTACGACGCGTTCGTCGCCCGGGTCGCCGCGGCCCGCCGGATGTCGCCCGAGCGGGTCCGCGAGCTGGCGACCGGCGAGGTCTGGCTCGGCACCCGCGCGCTGGAGCTCGGGCTCGTCGACGAGATCGGGGATCTCGAGCGGGCGGTCGAGATCGCGGCCGGGATGGCCCGCGTCCCGTCCCGGTCGACGCGCGTCCGGCTGCGCCAGCCGCTCCTCGGCCGCCTCGTTGACCGGTTCGCGACCCGAGCCGCGCTGGCTGCCGCCGACGAGATCGAGGCGCGGTTCGGCGGTCGGTTCAGAGGGCTGTAGCGGGCGCGACGCGGCCGCCCGGCCGTATCTTTCCGCGACCCTGTCGTCTCCCCTGCGCGCGTAACAGCCCGCTCGCGACCGGCCCTTCCGCCGGTCCTTCGCTACCGCGTCGATACACTACGCGGACGTCCCGGCATCGCCAGCGCACCCGGTGGTGCCGGATCCTCCAATGGCCCGCTCGGGCGTCAGCGCCTCCGAGGTCCCAGACCCGATATGCCGTCCCCCTTCCGACCGGACATGCCGCGCCGAACGCGGCTGCTCGCGTTCGCGATTCCCGCGCTGCTCCTCGGCCTGTTCGTCGCGTACACGCTCGGCTCGGTCTCGGCCGCGCCCGCGCTCCCGCTC
>JAJYGO010000353.1 GCA_021785115.1 Chloroflexota bacterium
GCGCAGCTTCTCGCGGAGCATGCGGCGCGTGATCTCCACTCCGATTTGTCTGTCTGCCGCCAGCGCCTGCGCGCGGATCAGGGCCGGGCGGTTCGTGCCTCTAGGGCCGAACGCGGCCACGACGCGGGAGTCCTCGTCGATCTGGGAGTATCCCGCGCCCACGTCGGCGAGCCACCGGATGGCGTCGAGGGATATGGCGCCGGTGTGCCCGATGACCACGAGCCGCTCGAGACCCGACACCGAGCGGTGGACGATCCCGTTCCGCCGCGACCTGCCGACGCCGTCGGATATCCGGAGATACCCGCGCCACACGCGAATGTCCACGCCATACCCGGAGATCACCAACACGCCATTTCGCGGCCGGATCTCGGGTAGCCATGAATTCGGGGAATCGATAGCCTGAGGGCGCATGCGGACTTCACCTCCGTGTGCCGCGCCCCCGGGCTGTTAGCGCAGCCGCGGGGGCCCTCTATTCGTGGCTCCAATTATCCCATTCCCGCCTCGCGGGCGCCTCGCTCGCTGTCCTGCTCCACGAGCAGGAGGCCGACGATGAGGAGCAGATCCCGGCATGCGTTTGCGGCCAGGTCCTGGAATGTGGGGGCCGGGAAGAGGTGGCCGAGGTCGGGATCGCGAGCGAGCCGCGGCTGGTCCTGCGCGTAGACCTCGCGGGACCAGCGGTACCGCCGGCGCGCCTCCTCCAGGACGGCGGTCGAGACGTCGGGGAGGGAGTCCAGGCCCCGGTCGAGCGCCATGACGCCATCGACGTAGATGTCGCCCGAGAGCGGCGCCCCGTCCGGGCCGCGCGCCGCTCCGCTCGGCGGATCGATGGCCGCTCGGGCGAACCGCCGGAGGAGGTCCTCGTCGATCGGAGACCCGGCCTGGATGTCCGCGATGAGCTCGCGGAAGCGCATCTTGTGTGCACGACTCGCGCTGTCCTCGCCGAGCCGGCCCAACGCGTCGCGAGCAACCAGCTCGGCCCGGGCCAGGCTGCTCGCGCGGGCTGATCGCCCCCACGTCGTGAGGGCTCGGCGGACCTGGCGGACCGGCGCGTACGCGTCGCCCCAGAGCAGCCAGAGGCTGACCGGGACGTTGCAGAGGGCGGGGACCGAGGCGCCCTCGTCCCGGCGGTGGCCCAGGAGCACCAGGAGGAGGTCCTTCTGGTTCTCGTCCCAGACCGCCGTCGTGCCCCGGCCGCGCCCGAGACCGCGCTTGCGCGGCCGGTCGAGCAGGCCGAGGTCCACCCAGTCCCGGATGAGCCGGGCCGAGGCGGGCAGCGCCTGGGCTCGGGCGATGCCGACGAGCTGCTCGGCCGTGAACTCCGCCACCCTGCTGACCTCGGATTACATCCGCCACCGGAATCGGCCCGCCCGAACATACATCCGCCACCGCGATCCGGGTGATCCGCGAGCCCCGCGGCGCGACGCTGTGCGACATGAGCAAGCACCGACCCCACAAGCCGCACCACGACCTCGCAGCCATCCAGCGGGCCCTCGACGCCCTCGCCCTGAGCCGCCGCGAGCAGGTATCGCTGACAGAGGCCAGCCGCCTGACGAGGACGACGCCGCGGACGGTGCTGCGCTATGCCGGGTCGGGCTACCGACGCGAGGGCCGCCGCTACATCCCCCGCGACTTCGACCGGATCCCGCGCGAGCTGACGGTCCTCACGGAGAGCGGGCCACGCGGCGTGGTCGCCCGCGACTCGCGCACCGCGAGCGCGATCGCGAGGCACGCCAGCGCGGTCGGCCACTACCTCGAGACCGGCGACACGAGCCGGCTCGACGCCCTCGGCCGGACCACGTTCCTCGTCAACGGCCGGCCGGTCCGCCTGCCGACCGACCCCGACGTCATCGACCGGCTCGCCGAGGGCGGCGAGCTCCACTACGAGCTGTACCGGGTCTAGCCGGCCCGGGGAGGACCACGACATGGACGAGATCGAACTGCCCGCCTTCGCCCAGCTCGACGACGGGGCGTGGCTGTGCGTCGACTGCGGCGAGCCGGCCGAGCCCGTCTACGACGCCGACGAGTGCGAGGTGTGCGGCGACCGGCGGGGCTGCGGCTGCGAGCACACCCTGCGCGCCATCGTCTGCCACTCCTGCGGCCTCTTCGTCGTGGCGGCCGAGCCGTGAGCAGCGATGCCGAGTTACGGGCGGAGGCCCGGGCGGCCAGGCGATCGCGGCGGCTGCCGCCCGGCGCCAGCTGCTCCGTCTGCGGCGCACACGACCCCGCCGTCCTGAGCGTGAAGCCCGGCGGCGCGGTCCGCTGCTACGAGCACCGGGACGGCGACACCCCTCGGGTCGAGGCCGACCACATCGCCGGCCGGGCGAACCTGCCGGGCCTGACGGTCGACCTCCACGCCAACGCCCACCGGCGGGTGACCGACCTCCGGCGGCAGCTTGGCCTCGACGAGCTGCCGCCCGCCGACGGCGACCCGCTGCTGGTCCTCGCCCACTTCGCCGGCGGCCTCGCGGCGGTCCTCGCCCTCCTGGCGGAGTCGCTCGCCGCCCTGGCCGAGTGGGTCGCGGCGCGGCTGGGCCCCCGGTGGTGGGAGCAGGCGCCGGCCCTCCCCCTGGCATGACCCGGAACGGGGCGGGGCCGGACGCGCAGCGCCTGCCGATCGCGGTCCGCGCGTACGCCCCGCCGGTCAAGAAGCCGCGGCCCAGGCGGCGGCGGCCCGAGCCGAGCCTCGTGCTGGTCCTCGACACGGAGACCCGGACCGACGCGGCCCAGGACCTGCTCTTCGCGAGCTACCGCGTCTACCGCCGCGGCCGGCTCGTCCAGGAGGGGCTGGTGGCCGGCGACGGCCTGACTGCCGACGAGCGCTCGGTCCTCGACTCCTACGCCCCCGGGCACGCCGCCGACAACGGCGGGGTGCTCCGCCTGCGCTCCCGCCGGGAGTTCCTCGAGGAGGTCCTCTGGCGCGTCGGGTACGTCGGGCAGGCGCGGATCGTCGGCTTCAACCTGCCCTTCGACCTGAGCCGCCTCGCGGTCGGCGCCCGGACCGCCCGCAACGGCGGCTTCAGCCTCCGGCTGTTCGACCGGGTGGCAGAGGACGGGGCGCTCCACCCGCACCCATGGCGCCCCGAGCTCACGGTCAAGTCGGACGGCTCGAAGCGCGCGTTCATCGCCTTCACGACGCCCGGCAGGCTCGACGAGGGCAACAGGGACCGGGGGCGTCCCTACCGCGGACGCTTCGTCGACCTCCACACCCTCGCCTACGCGCTGACCGACCGCTCCTCCCTGACGCTGGACGGCGCAGCGGCGGCGTTCGGCGTCTCGCAGCGCAAGGCCGAGGCCGGCGAGCACGGCGTCCTGACGCCCGCCTACATCGACTACAACCGCCAGGACGTCCGCACGACGCACGCCCTCTACCTCTCCCTCACGGCGGAGTGGGCGCGGCACGCGGTCGACCTCGACCCCGAGCAGGGCTTCTCGCCGGCCGCGCTCGCCAAGTCGTACCTGCGCGCGGCCGGCGTCGGGCCGCCGCTGGCGCACCGCGGGGCGGTCTCCGACGAGGACCTCGGCCACGCGATGGCCGCCTACTTCGGCGGGCGGGCGGAGGTCCGCATCCGCCGCACGCCCGTCCCGGTGCGCTACGTCGACTTCACCTCGATGTACCCGACCGTGTTCAGCCTCGTCGGGCTGTGGCGTCACGTGGTCGCCGACGGGTTCGGGGCGGCAGACGCGACCGGGGACGCCCGCGCCCTCCTCGAGCGGATCGATCGCGATTCGCTCCTCGACCCGGCGGCCTGGCGGGAGCTCGCCGGCGTCTTCTGCCGCGTCCGCCCCGACGGCGACCTGCTCCCCCTCCGTGCCCCCTACGGCGGCGGCGCGGCGGCGGCCCTCACCATCGGGCTCAACCGCGTCTCGGGCGAGGTGGGCATCTGGTATCCGCTCGCCGACCTCGTGGCGGCGAAGCTGCTGTCGGGGCGGCGCCCCGACGTCCTCGAGGCGGTGCGCATCGCGCCGGCCGGTACGGCCGCCGGCCTGCGGCCGGTCTCCCTGCGGGGCGACCTCGACGTGGACCCGGCCGACGACGACCTGTTCCGGCTTGCGATCGAGGAGCGGCAGCGGGTCCGCCGGGACCCGTCCCGGGACGCGGCGGAGCGCGACAGGCTGGAGCGGTTCCTCAAGACGTTCGCCAACGGCGGCGCGTACGGCGTGTTCGCCGAGTACCACCGGCTCGAGCCGGTCGCCGGCGGCGTCCCGGTCGACGCCTTCGGGCTGTTCCCCTTGCGCGCCCGGGTCGTCACCCCCGAGGAGCCGGGCGAGTTCTGCTGGCCCCCTCTCGCCGCGACCGTCACCGCCGCCGCCCGCCTGCTGCTCGCCCTCCTCCAGGCCGAGGTGGAGGCCGCGGGCGGCTGCTACGCGGCCTGCGACACCGACTCGCTGCTGATCGTGTCCTCCCGCGAGGGCGGTCTGGTCCCGTGCCCGGGCGGTCCGCACCGCATGCCCGACGGGCGGGAGGCGGTGCTGGCCCTCAGCTGGGCGCTGGTGGAGGAGATCACCGCAAGGATCGGCCGCCTGAACCCGTACGACCGCTCGGCCGTCCCGTCCCTGCTCAAGCTCGAGGATGAGAACCTCGATCCCGAGACCGGCGGGCCGGTCGAGCTGCGGGCCGTGGCGGTCAGCGCCAAGCGCTACGCGCTCTACACCGTCGGCCCGGACGGCCCGGTGATCCGCAAGGCGTCGACCCACGGCCTCGGCCTGTACCGGCGCCCGGCCCCCGACCCGCCCGGCTGGGACCGGCCGTGGCCGCACTGGGTCGAGGTGGTGTGGGACCGCATCGTCCGCGAGGCGGAGGATCTGCCCCTGCCCCCGGAGCCCACCTGGTTCGCCTACCCGGCGGTCAGCCAGCTCGCGGTCAGCAGCCCGCACGTCCTCGCGCCCTTCCGCACGGTCAACGCCGGACGGCCGTACGCGGCGCAGGTCAAGCCGTTCAACTTCCTGCTCGTCGGGCACGCGGACCCGCTCGCCACGCTGCCCGACGGCGTCGACCCGGGCGTGGTCCCGGTGGCTCCGTACTCGACCGACGCCGCGCGCCTCCTCGAGCAGCCGTGGCGGTCGCGCGCGACCGGCGAGTCCCTCAATGTCACCACCGCCGAGGGCGGCGCCGCGGGCGCCGTCCGGCTCAGGACGTACGGCGACGTCGTCCGCGACTACCGCCTCCACCCCGAGGCGAAGAGCGGGGACCCGCGAGGCGGGCCCGGCCACCGGGGCTCGACGGGCCTGCTGCCCAGGCTCGACGTTGTCGTGGCCGGCCTTCCGGTCCACATCGGCAAGGAGAGCAACCGCCTCGAGGAGGTCGAGGGCGGCGTGATCACCGACCCGGGCGACGTCTACGTCACCTACCGCGACGGGCGGGCGGAGTGGGAGCAGGTCGTGCCGGCCCTGCGCGCGCTCCGGGACGAGCGCGGGTGGCGGTACCTCGCCAATGCGTCTGGGCTGTCGGAGCGGGCGATGCGGTACGCGCTGAACAGCGGGCGGGTGCCGCGGAGGGAGGCGCGGGACCGGCTCACTCGGCTGGCTTCGGCGGAGCCGAGGCGCCGCCGGTGAGGGTCTGGTAGCGCGCCGCGAACACGTCCTCCTGAGTCCCCTCGATCAGGCCGCCAAGTTGCCACATGCGGAAGGCCGTCTCCGCCACGACGCCGAGGGCCCACCTCGCCTCCGCCACGGACGGCGGGGCGCCCCGGTAGATCGCGTCGTTGCCCGCCATATACCGCACGTGGGTGCCGATCACTCGCCGGAGCCTCCCGTACGACGCCGGCGCCATCCCGAGCGCGAGCGCAAGGACCCAGCCCTCGATTGCGTCCACCGACTTGTAGATCTCGTCGACAGCCCGTCGCGCGTTCCCGAGGTCGCGCAGGTCGAACGCGCCCGCGTGCCGCCGGTCGGTCCGCATCGGCGGCTCGAGGCGCAGGACAATCGCCGTGAAGGCGCGTGCCGCCTCGTCCGCGGCGGTAGCCGGATCGTCGGCTGCGACCGCGGCCTCGCCTGCGAGCAGGTGGTCGGCTAGGTCGGGTGCGTCAAGAAGGCTCGCGATCGCCGCAGCCGCCCCTCCTCCAGGCGGAAGCACGCCGAAGCCGGACCCGACCACCGGCAACAGCTCGAGCGCCCGACGCGCGCAGTCAGCGCCGAGCGCGGCGTCAGCCGGGGTCGCAGTCCCGCCGTGGTGGACGACCGTGTTCCGCCGCGCGTGGGATGCGCGGAGGTCGCTGAGCAGCGCCGCCGGGATCGGATGACCGGCGGTGGCGGCCGCGTCCACGGCTCGCGTGACCAAGTCCTCGAACCTCGGCTCGCGAGGCAGGGGCTTTGGCGACCAGGCGCCGAGGATGGCGAGCAGGGTCTCGCAGGCGCTGTCGGCCGCGATCAGGGCCGTCGAGCAGCTCGCGTCGTCGCCCCGCCGGGCGACCTCCTCGGCCGCATGCAGCAACCCGATGGCCGTGAGCCACCGGCGGAGCAGCGCGGCGTCCGGCCTTGGAGCGGGGTGCTCTGCCACCATCGGAGTCTTGCACCCGCGGCCGGTCGGCGGCAACAGGGGTGGGCACACGGGGCGGGCGGCGGCGCGCTCCCGCCGACTAGACTGAGCGGATGGGGGAGTGCCCATCGTGATCGGCGAGGCCGACACCTGCCGCCAGTACGTCGAGCCGAAGCTGAACGGGGCCGGCTGGGACGAGCCGCCGCATTCCTACACCGAGCAGGTCACCTTCACCGACGGCCGAATCGTCGTCACCGGCGGCAGGGCCCGCCGCCGCCCGGGACGCCGCGCCGACTACCTCCTGCGGCTCACCCGCGACTTCCCGATCGCCGTCGTCGAGGCGAAGGCGGCCCACAAGTCGCCCGGCGACGGGCTCCAGCAGGCCAAGGACTACGCCCAGATCCTCGACCTGCGGTTCGCCTACTCGACCAACGGCCACGGGATCGTCGAGTTCGACTTCGCCACCGGCCTGGAGCGCGAGCTCGACGCCTTCCCCTCGCCGGACGAGCTCTGGGCGCGATACCGCCGCGCGGCCGACCTCGACGACCCGAGGGCAGACCGCGTCCTCGCCCCGGCATACCACGACTCGGGCAAGACGCCGCGGTACTACCAGCAGATCGCCATCAACCGCACCGTCCAGGCCATCCTCGGCGGGCAGCGGCGCGCGCTCCTCACCATGGCCACCGGGACCGGCAAGACGGTCGTCGCCTTCCAGATCTGCTGGAAGCTCTGGTCGTCGGGCTGGTCGCGGGACGGCGGTAGGGCCAAGCCCCGCATCCTGTACCTCGCCGACCGGAACATCCTCGTCGACGACCCGAAGGACCGGATCTTCGCGCCGTTCGCCGACGCGCGGTGGAAGATCGAGGGCGGGGAGGCGGTCAAGTCCCGCGAGCTCTACTTCTCGACCTACCAGTCGATCGCGGAGGACGAGGCGCGGCCCGGCCTGTACCGCGAGTACCCGCGCGACTTCTTCGACCTCGTCATCGTGGACGAGGCGCACCGCGGGAGCGCGCGAGACGAGAGCCGCTGGCGCGACATCCTCGAGTGGTTCGCCCCGGCCCACCAGCTCGGGATGACGGCGACCCCGCTGCGGGAGGAGAACCGCAACACCTACGAGTACTTCGGCGCCCCGGTCTACACCTACAGCCTCCGCCAGGGGATCGAGGACGGGTTCCTCGCGCCGTACCGCGTCCACCGGGTGGTGACCTCCTACGACGCGGCGGGGTGGCGCCCGAGCCAGGGTGAGATCGACCGCTACGGCCGCGAGATCCCCGACGAGGAGTACGGGACGGCCGACTTCGAGCGGATCATCGCGCTCCGGGCGCGCACCGAGGCGATCGCCCGGCACCTGAGCGACTTCCTGCGGGCGACCGACCGGTACGCCAAGACCATCGTCTTCTGCGTCGACCAGGACCACGCCGACGAGATGCGGCGGGCGCTGTCCAACGCGAACGCCGACCTGGTCGCCGACGACGCGGACTGGGTGTGCCGGGTGACCGCGGACGAGGGGATGGTCGGGCGCGCGCACCTCGGCCACTTCCAGGAGCTCGAGACGGCGACGCCCGCGATCCTCACGACCTCGCAGCTCCTCACCACGGGTGTCGACGCCCCGACCACCAAGAACATCGTGATCGCGCGCGTGGTCAACTCCATGGTCGAGTTCAAGCAGATCATCGGCCGCGGCACGCGGGTGCGCGACGACTACGGGAAGCTCTTCTTCACCATCCACGACTACACGGGGTCGGCGACGCGGCTGTTCGCGGACCCCGCCTTCGACGGCGAGCCGGCGAGCGTCACCGAGGAGTCGATCGACGACGACGGCGCCACGATCGAGTCCACCTACGAGGAGGCCGACGAGCACGGCGGAGCCGAGGGCGGCACCGCGGAGGCCGGGGCCGGGCTCCAGGGCGGCGTCATCCAGTCCGACGACGTCGAGCCGGCGGGGCCGCGCAAGTACTACGTCGACGGCGGGACGGTCGAGATCGCTGCTCACCTCGTCTACGAGCTCGACCCGAGCGGCCGGCAGCTGCGGGTCGTCAAGTTCACCGACTACACGGCGGACCAGGTCCGGACGCTGTTCCCCTCGGCGGCCGACCTCCGCCAGGCGTGGCAGTCCGCCGACGGCCGGTCCGGCGTGATCGAGGAGCTCGAGCGCCGCGGCATCGACTTCGCCGAGGTTGCCGCGGCGGCGGGCCACCCGGACGCCGACCCGTTCGACCTGCTCTGTTTCCTCGCCTTCAGCTCGCCGCTGCGGTCCCGCCGGGAACGGGCCGACCGGGTGCGCCGCGACGAGGCGGCCTTCCTCGGCCAGTACGGCCAGGAGGCGCGCGCGGTCCTCGACGCGCTCCTGGACAAGTACGCTGAGCACGGCACCGCCCAGTTCAAGATCCCCGACATCCTGAAGGTGCCGCCCATCTCCGAGCGCGGCAACGTGCTCGAGATCGCGGCGGCGTTCGGCGGGGCGGAGCAGCTCCGCGGGGCCGTCGCCCAGCTTCAGTCGCTGTTGTACGCGGGATAGGAGACCGATGGCCGAACCGACCTACTGGGGCATCCACGCCAACTTCGGCCTGGCGAGCGCGCTGTTCCTCACGAAGGGCCGGATCGCGATCGGCTGGCCCGAGGTGGGCGACCTCACGCCCTACGCAAGCGACCGCGAGGCCCTCAAGGCGGCGCTCAAGTCCGCCTACCCCCACGCCAAGCCGGGGGCCATCCCCGTGTACGCCGGCGAGCTCCACCGGTTCGCCGCCGAGATGGCGGACGGCGACATCGTCCTCTACCGGCCGAAGGGCTCGTCCAGCGTCCACATCGGCCGGGTCAGCGGGCCGTACGTCTTCGACCCGGCCGCGAGCCCCGAGTACCCGAACATGCGGCCCGTCGCCTGGGTCCGCGAGGTGCCGATCACCGACCTGAGCCAGGGGGCCCTCTACGAGCTCGGCTCGGCGCTTAGCTTCTTCCAGATCAAGTCGTACGCAGACGAGTGGGCGGCGCTCGCCTCCGGCGGGAAGCCGGTGGTGGAACCGGAGGGCGACGAGAGCGTCGCCGAGGTGTCCGCGGCGACCGAGCAGAACACCCGGGACTTCATCCAGAAGCGCCTGGCCCAGATGCTCAAGGGACACCCCTTCGCCCACTTCGTGGCCGACCTGCTCCGCACAATGGGGTACCGGACGCGCGTGGCGCCGGTGGGGGCGGACGGCGGGGTCGACATCATCGCCCACCGCGACGAGCTCGGGTTCGAGCCGCCGATCATCCGCGTCCAGGTGAAGAGCTCCGGCGGGTCCGTTGGCGGGCCGATGGTCGCCGAGCTCCTCGGCAACCTGGGGCCCACCGACCACGGCCTCTTCGTAACGCTGGGCTCCTTCGCCCCGCAGGCGAGGCAGAAGGCCGGCAACCGGGTCCGACTCATCGACGGTGAGGAGCTCGTCGACCTGACCCTCGCCCACTACGAGGACCTCGACTCACGCTACAAGGCTGTAATCCCCCTCAAGCGCATGTACGTCCCGCAGCCGCCGTCCGAGGAGTAGGCGACCGATATGAGCCCGCGAACCAGGGCTGCGTCAGCCGCGCCCGTCACCACTGCTAATCGGCTGTCCAGCATTGTCAAGTCTGCCCGCGACATCATGCGGAAGGACAAGGGCCTGAACGGCGACCTCGACCGGCTGCCGATGCTCACCTGGATCATGTTCCTCAAGTTCCTCGACGACATCGAGCGGGCTCGGGAGACCGAGGCTGAGATGGCTGGTGAGCGATTCGTGCCGGCCATAGAAGCCCCCTATCGCTGGCGGGATTGGGCATCTCCGGACGATGGCATCACCGGGGAAGCCTTGATCGCCTTTGTAAACAACGAACGCGTGGTGCTGCCCAGCGGCGCGCCGGGCGCAGGCCTGTTTGCCTATCTACGGGGACTTCAAGGGGCCAATGGCGGCGATCGGCGTGACGTAATCGCGACCGTGTTCCGCGGTGCCATCAATCGGATGATCAACGGCTACCTGCTCCGCGATGTCATCAACAAGGTGGACGAGATCCACTTCGAAAGCTCTGACGAGATCCACACACTCGGCACGCTCTACGAGTCAATGCTCCGGGAGATGCGCGACGCGGCTGGTGACTCGGGGGAGTTCTACACACCTCGCCCGGTCGTCCGGTTCATGGTGGAGGTCACGGAGCCGACGCTCGGCGAGACAGTGCTTGACCCAGCGTGTGGGACGGGTGGTTTCCTCGTTGAGTCGTACCTACGGATGTTGCGGTCGGCCGCGACAGTTGAGGATCGCCAGCTTCTCGAATCGGCGATCCTCGGCGGAGAGGCAAAGCCCCTCCCGTACCTCCTCGCGCAGATGAACCTCCTTCTGCACGGAATGGACCTGCCACGGATAAGCCCCGGCAACAGCCTTGCCGTGCGCGTCTCGGAGATAGGCGAGCGCGACCGCGTCGACGTAATCCTCACCAATCCTCCGTTCGGAGGAGAGGAGGAGCGGGGCATCCAGGACGGGTTTCCCCCAGATCGTCAAACCGCCGAGACGGCGCTCCTTTTCCTTCAGCTGATCATGCGGAAGCTCCGGCGGAGACCTGGGCCAACTGGGCAGCCAAGTCGTGCCGCCGTGGTTGTGCCAAATGGAACCCTGTTTGGGGCCGGGATCGCGGAACGAGTTAGACGAGATCTGATCGAGGAATTCAACCTGCACACCGTCGTGCGACTGCCGGGGTCCGTCTTCGCTCCGTATACGCCGATCCCAACGAACATCCTCTTCTTCGACACGCGAGGAAGAACCGACCAAGTTTGGTTCTACCAGCAGCCAGGGCCGGAGGGTCGACAGCGCTACACAAAGACTAGGCCAATCACGTTCGCCGAATTCAATGCCTGCATAAGCTGGTGGTCGAAGCGGGAGGCTGGCGCCAACGCGTGGGTGGTCTCGGCCGAGGACCTTCGGCGTCAGGCATACAACCTCGACCAGTCGCCGCCCCGTGCCGAGGCAGTCAGACCCGGGACCATGTCCGAGGCAATCAAGTCCGCGGGACGACATGCCCGCGACCTGCTTGGGACTCTCGATGATGTCCACGAGCTCGCTGCCAGCTCCGCGGCGCGCGCAGGTGCGCCAATCGCGACCTTCGAGTCGATCATGACTCAGCGCAAGGAGTTCATCCGCATCTCAGACGACTCGGAGTACAAGCGATGTCGAGTGCGCTTGAGAGGACAAGGCGTCGTTCTCCGCGACGTAGTCAGAGGGGCGGACGTGAAGACGAAGTCGCAGCAGCAGTGCCGTCCGGGGGAGCTTCTAGTTGCTGAGATCGATGCGAAGCTTGGAGGGTTTGCGATCGTCCCCCCCGACCTCGAAGGGGCGATCGTCAGCAGCCACTACTTCCTGTTTGAGCTGGATGACACGAAGGTCGAACGGGAGTATCTCGGCTACTTCCTGAGGACCCGGGCGTTTCAAGAGCAGGTCTCGGCACAGGGATCGACGAACTACGCATCAATCAGGCCGGCCCAGGTCCTTGCCTATCAGATGCCTCTTCCATCCCTGCCAGAGCAGGCAAGGATTGCCCAGCAGGTCGGGGCCATCCTGCAACGTCTCGAGAGTCTGCGAGCGAACCTGGCGGATCTCACGAGCGATGCGGAACAGGCAGGCGAGCTAGCCCTCGCCGAAGCCTTCGAAATGCCTCGCACCTAGCGCGACGCCCTCCCACGGAGGTGCCTCGTCCCCGTGCCCGTCAACCGCTGAGGACAATTCAGGCCATGACCTACTTGGAAGCAGCCATCACAGTCCTTCGGGATGGCGATCACCCTCTGTCCACGCAGGAGATCACCGCCGAGGCGATTGCCAGAGGCTTGATTGCGCCGATTGGCAAGACACCGGCAAACACCATGAGCGCACAGCTCTATCTGGCAGCAAAGCGGAGCCCACATACTGTCCGACGCCTCTCCATCCCGGGTCGGACCAGGGCACGCCGTGACACGGTCAAGTGGACGGTGCCGTGAACGGACTGGGGGACCGAAGTTCCCTGCCATAGCCGCCGACCCAAGTTCTTGGACAAAACCACTCGCGACGACGCCGCCCGAGCGGAGGGCGGACATCGGAGCGGGTGGGAGAGTGCCGACCGGAGGGGAATCGCTGCTTGCTGGACTCTCGGTGTAGCGACTGCGCTGGGGATGCCCGTTATGGTCCCCGTTCCGATCCCACCCGGCGGGGCCGATCGTGCGCGGGAATTTGAACTCCTGGATCTCGCCCGAACGGCAGTCCCGGGCACGCGGCTGACCCTCGGCCCTCCATCCTTCGACCTGGCAAGAGCAGGCCTCGAGTCGGTAG
>JAJYGO010000112.1 GCA_021785115.1 Chloroflexota bacterium
GCCAGCCAGGCCTGGAACTCCGGCGCCGGCATGGCCCGCACCACGAATGTCATCTCGTCGTGGTAGAGGCCGCAGTAGCGGGCGCACTGGCCGCTCCAGGTGCCCGGCTGCTTGACGGTGAAGGCGAAGCGGTTGGTGACCCCCGGGATGGCGTCACGCTTGAACAGGAAGTCCGGGACCCAGAAGGAATGGATCACGTCGGCCGAGGTGAGGACGATCTCCGTGGTCTGCCCCGCCGGGAGGACGAGCTCGGGCGGGTGCCCGGTGGCGCCGTTCACCACCACCCCCTGGCCCTCGTACGTGAAGCGCCACGACCAGCGGTAGGCGAGCACGTCCACGGTGAGCTGCGGGTTGCGCGGCACGGCGTCCACCGTGGACAGCGTGAGCAGCGTGAAGACCGACAGCGCCGCCACCGTGAGGAACGGGATCGCCGTCCAGGCGAACTCGAGGCGGTTGTTCTCGCGGACCTGGGTGGGGAGCTGGTCGCCCCGCCGGCGGTAGCGGATGATCGCCACGGTGGTCAGGATCCACACGATGGCCGCGACCACGCCCCCGGCCCAGAAGAAGAGCTGGTAGAGGTTGAAGGTCGCCTGGCCCTGCGTGGTCTCCGCCTGCGGCATGCAGCCGCCGACCGCCAGCACGGCAGCCACGAGCAGCAGGAGTCGGCCGCGGCGTCCGATCCCGGTCGAGAGCCGCCGCCCGATCGCCGTCATCACGGCTCGCCTCCCTGCCTGAGCGCGGCGCCGGGCCGCTCATCCCGGGCGGCACCGGGCGCATCGTCCACCGTGGTCTCCGCCGGCTCCTCGTGCACCTCCTCGAACCCGCCCCGCTCGTTGCGTCGCAGCGCGAGCCCCCCGGTCGGCGGCGCGGGCGCCAGGGCGCGGCTCTGCCATCCGCGCGCAAGGCTGTAGGTGACGAGCCAGCCGACCACCGGCAGGACGAAGACCAGGACCCGGAGGGCCTCCGTGAGCGTCTCCACCGGGATCCCCAGCCAGGCACCGATCACGTCGTTGGCGCCCTCGAGCATCAGGACAAGGAAGATCGCGAGCAACGCGATCCCCGTGGCGGTGCGCCAGGGCGATTCCCACGGCCAGTCGAGCAGGTTGTGCTCGCGGTGGTCACCGGTGATCCGTGCCTCGAGGAAGGGCCATGCCCACAGGATCGCGAAGAGGACCCCGGGCACCACGGCGGCAGGGATGAACGGCTCCGGGATGGTGATCCCGAAGAGCGTGATCTGCCATCCCGGCGCCAGCCGCAGGAGGCCGTCGAGCCAGCCGATGTAGTAGTCCGGCTGCGCGGGCGACGCCGCCGTGTACGGCAGGTAGGGCCCGTACTGCCAGACCGGGTTGATCTGGAAGAGGCCACCCAGCAGCGCGACCACGGCGACGGTCAGGAGGAGCAGCCCGGCGGACCGGAAGATCTGCCCGGGCCAGAACGCGAGCCCCACGACGTTCTCCTCCGTCGCGCCCGGCTCCTTGTACTGGGTGTGCTTCTGCAGCCAGACGATCAGGATGTGGATCGAGATGCCCCCGATGAGCGCGCCGGGGAGGAGCATCACGTGGATCACGAAGAGGCGGCTGATGAACCCGGCGGCCGGGAACGGCCCGCCGAAGAGCAGGGATGCCAGCCACGGACCGACGAAGGGGATGGAGAGGGCGACGGAGTAGGCGATGCGCAGGCCGGTCCCGGAGAGGAGATCGTCCGGGAGCGAGTAGCCGGAGAAGCCCTCGCCGAGGGCGATGATCAGCAGCCCGAACCCGATGATCCAGTTCAGCTCCCGGGGCCGCCGGAACGCACCGGTGAAGAAGATGCGCGCCATGTGGACGAGGATCGCGGCCACGAAGACCAGCGCGGTCCAGTGGTGGATCTGGCGCATCAGCAGCCCCGCCTTCACCACGAAGCTCAGCTGCATGACGGAGGCGAACGCGGTCGAGACGGTCGCGCCGTCGAGGGGCCCGTACGGACCGCGGTACGTGGTGGGCGTCGTGTCGGGCCGGAAGAAGAGGGTGAGGTAGGTGCCGGTCAGGAGAAGGACCACGAACGAGAACGCGGCGACCTCGCCCAGCAGGAAGGACCAGTGGTCGGGGAAGACCTTCTGGAAGGCGGTCCGGCCGAACGTCACGAGCCCGGTGCGATCGTCGACGAAGCGGGCCGCCGGGCCGACCACCGGGATCCCCTCACCGGGCGCCGACGGGGCCTGTCGCGGGCTGGTCGTCATCTCGTGCTCCGCCCCGCTCACGCTCCACCGCCCGACGTCATGTTCCAGAAGGACGGTCCCACCGGCTCCGGGAAGTCCCCCAGGGCCACGAACGTGCCATCGGGCTGGAGCTGGATTGGGAGCTGCGGCAGCGCCCGCGCCGCCGGCCCGAAGGTGGGCTGCGCGCCGTCGAGGACGTCGAACGTCGACTGGTGGCAGGGGCAGATCAGGGCGTGCTGGATGGCGCGGTACAGGCCCACCGGGCACCCCGCGTGGGTGCACACCTTGGAGTAGGCGACGTACCCGTCCGGCGCCCAGGACGCGCGGGCGGCCGGCAGGTGGAGCAGGTCCGTTGGAACCCGGATCAGGAGCGTCTGGGCCATCGCGTCGCCGGGGGCGCCCTCGGGGAAGACCGTGACCACGCCGCCGATCGCGAGCTGGTCTGCGTTGACGGGGTTCCCGTCCACGTCCACGAGCCGCGAGCCCTTCCTCCACTTGGTGACGAACAGTTCGCGTCCCGGCGCGGGCCCGAGCGACAGCGCGGGGACCACCAGCGCGGCGCCCAGGCCCGCCAGCGCGGTGCCCAGGAACCCCAGGAGCACGTGACGCCGGGTGAACCCGCCCTCCGCCTCGCGCATGGCCGCCTCGGCCTCGGATACCTCCGCCGCCGGCTCCGGCCGGAGCGCATGTCGCGCCTCGATCGTCCGCCGGGTCGGCAGCAGGCGCTGCGCCCAGAGCACGACCCCGGCGCCCAGGCCGGCGAAGGCGAGTGCAAGGAGGACTCCCTGGACCTGCGTGCCGGCGTTGACCGCGTAGGCGATCACGAAGCCGATGCCCGCCACGAACGTCAGGACGAACAGGGCCCCGACGATGATCTCGGCCCTGGTCTCCTGCGGCGTCTTCGGGCGCGGCCGGACCCGCGGTCCCGCGTACCCGGGCTCCGGGCGACCGATCTGCCCGGCCGTCATGGGCGCTGCCCTCCCGCACCACCGGTGCGCTGCGCGCCGCCGATCACTCGTGCGTCCTCCGTGCCACGAACAGCGCCACGACGAGGAGCAGGACGATCCCCACGGAACCCGCCACGAACCCTTCCGGCACCGGGCCGAGGCCGCCGAGCGAGAACCCGCCCGGGGCCGTCGTGGTCTGCAGGAACTGCACGTACGCGGCGATCTGGTCGATCTGCTGGATCGGGAGCCGGAAGACCGGCATCGGGCCCGGGCCCGTCAGCATGGCCTCGCCGATGGTGGAAGGCGCCGCGTTGTGCAGGCTGGGGGCGATGAACCCGCCGCCCACGGAGTCGCCGGATGCGTCCGCGCCGTGGCACGCGGCGCAGGTGTTGATGAAGAGCTGGCGGCCGGCCGCGATGTCGGCACCCTGCGTGTCGACCGGCGGGATGGTGGGACCCGGCGCGATCTGCGCGACGTAGTCAACCAGCGACTGGATCTGTGACGGGGAGAGGACCGGCGGCCGCTGCTGGGAGGGCACGCCGTTCTCGGGCAGCGGCATGCGGCCGGTGTACAGGGCGTAGGCGGCGCCGGCGGCTCCCTGGCCCTGCAGGCTGGGACCGGCGCCCGAGACGCCCTGGCCGCTCACGCCGTGGCAGGCCGCGCAGGTCTGCATGTAGAGCGCGCGGCCCGCCCCGAGGTCACCGCCCGACTGGACGGTGGCGGCAGATGCCGCAACGGCGCCCTGGGCCCCCGACGGCGTGCCGGAGGACGCGGCCTGACCGGCCGCGGAGCCACCACCCAGCAGCGCGAGGACCGCGACGGCGCCGATGGCCGCGATGATGGTCAGCCCGGCGACAGAGCGCCCCAGTGGGCTCCTGCGCCGGTGGTCGGCGGGACGCGATGTGGCCGGACCCTCACCCGACGGCCTCCCCGGAACGGGCGATGCCTCCGGCGCACCGTGCGTCCTGCCCTCTCGTGGCAGGGACACGAACGACGGACCTCCTCGGCAACACGGTGGCCGCTGCCCGGGCGCGGGGAAACGGGCAGCAACCTCGCCAATCGATCGAGACGCGGGGCCGTGGCTCCGTGGGCCACGGCCTGACTGCTGGACTGCCGGCGTCGCCGAGGTGTCGGGACGCCATCCGGGAGAGTACCAGAAGTCCGCCAGCGTCCGCCTGCACGGGCGTGCCCCGACCCCGGACGGCGCTGCCGCCGCTCGCCGGCGTCGTCCGGGAGGTACGCTCTCGGCGTGCTCACCATCGACACCATCCGCCGCGCGCCCAAGGTCCTCCTGCACGATCACCTCGACGGCGGCCTGCGCCCGGCCACGCTGATCGAGCTCGCCCGGGACGTCGGGTACCGGGGCCTCCCGACCGAGGACCCGGGGGAGCTCGCGGCGATCATCCAGCGGGGCGCGGACCGCAAGAGCCTGGAGCTGTACCTGGAAGGGTTCGCGCACACCGTGGCCGTGATGCAGACCCGGGATGCGCTGGTCCGCGTCGCTGCCGAGTGCGCGGAGGACCTGGCCGCCGACGGGATCGTGTACGCGGAGGTGCGCCACGCCCCGGAGCTGTCCACCGAGCGCGGGCTCTCCCTGGACGAGGTGGTGGACGCGATCCTGGAGGGCTTCCGGCAGGGCAGCGAGGGGCGCGGCATCACCGTCCGGTTCATCGCCACCGCCATGCGCACCGCGGCCCGTTCGCTGGAGATCGCCAGGCTCGCCGTGCGCCATCGCGACGAGGGCGTGGTCGGGTTCGACATCGCCGGCGCGGAGGCCGGGTTCCCGCCCAGCCGCCACCTGGATGCGTTCCAGTTGATCCAGCACGAGAACTTCCATATCACGATCCACGCCGGCGAGAGCTTCGGGCTCCCCTCGATCTGGGAGGCGCTGCAGTGGTGCGGTGCCGAGCGGCTCGGCCACGGCGTGCGGATCGTGGACGACATCACCACGGGGCCGGACGGGCAGCCGGTGCTCGGGCGCCTGGCCGCCTACGTCCGGGACCGCCGCGTGCCGCTGGAGATGTGCCCCTCCTCCAACGTGCACACGGGAGCGGCGGCCAGCATCCGCGAGCACCCCATCGAGCTGCTGCGGCGGCTCCGTTTCCGGGTCACCGTCAACACCGACAACCGGCTGATGAGCGGGGTGACCCTCTCCGGCGAGCTCGCGCTCCTGGCCGAGACCTTCGGGCTCGGGCTGGACGACATGGAGTGGCTGACCCTCAACGCCATGAAGAGCGCGTTCTGCCACTTCGACGAGCGGCTGACCCTCATCAACGAGACGATCAAGCCCGCCTACGCGCGCCTGCGTTACGCGATCTGACGGCGCCGCAGCCTGAAGGAGCCGCAGCGCCGGCGGCGTTCCCGCAGCGGCCTGCGCCGCTCCGGCCGTCGGCTGCCGGCCCGCTGATCGTGGCGCCTTCGCGCGAGCCACCCCCGCCGGGCCACCGGCGCCCGGCCTTCCCCGCGCCATCCCCGCCGGGTCATCCTCCATGCCGCACGGCCCGGGCCGCCGGCGCGTCGCCCCCGCGCGCGGGCGCGCCGTTCGGCCCATGGCCAGACCCGGTCTGGGCCCCCAAAAGTGAGTCCCATATGTGACTTTCGGCCCTTCACAGTGTTCCCAAAAGCAACCTCGCTGATGTACTCTTCGTGGCGTCCGGACGTTGACGCGTCCCCACGTCCGGGCCAGAGTGCGGGCGTGCCTCGGGCACAGTCAGGAGGACGCGATGGCGAGCGGTTCACCGGGGGGTTCGGTGAGACGGATCCACTGGGGTGGACCCCGCGTCTGGATCGTGTCGGCCCTGCTCGTGCTGACCGTCGCCGTGATCGGCGTCATCGCGGTCGATCGCGCCGCCATCGGCTCTGCTCCCGCCGCCCAGGGGGGCCCGTTCGCGAACGAGGTCGCCTCGGTCGGGCAGGTCGTGCCCGCATCCGCGAACAGCTGGCAGGTGGCGTGGGTCACGCCCTCCGTCCAGCTGACCGGGGTTGCCGCGTTCGATCCCACCCACGTCTGGGTGGCCGGCTCGGACGGTCTCCTGTATGCCTGGGACGGCACCGGGTGGAACGTGCGCCGTCTCGACGATGACATCGCGGCCATGGCGGCGGTCAACCAGCACGATGCCTGGGTGTCCAGCGATGACGGGATCCGCCACCTCTCCGGCTCGAAGTGGTCGCTGACCAGCCACGACGGCACGGTCACGGCCCTCGCCGCGCTCGATCCCTCGCACGCCTGGGCCGCCTCTGCGAGCGGCATCCTGGCCTGGAACGGGAGCCAGTGGTCGCTGGCCTACGCCGCGCACGGCGCGCGCCTCGACGCGATCTCCGCGCTGGACGCGTCCCACGCCTGGGCTGTCGGCTCGCTTCCCGACGGCGGCGGCGTGGTGGTCGCGTGGAACGGGTTCGAGTGGAGCCTGCAGGCCAGCGTGCCCGTCGCCCTGTCGGCCGTCTATGCGGCCGACGCCCGGCACGCCTGGGCGGTGAGCCGGGAAGGCTCGATCTACGCCTGGAACGGCACCGTGTGGCAGCTGGAGACGGACCTGCACCAGCAGCTGACCGCGGTGGCGGGAACAGATGCCGCGCACGTCTGGGCCAGCACCTCCTCCGGCCAGGTGCTCTTCCGGGACGGCACGAGCTGGGACGTCATCTATCACGCGCCGACCACGGTCACCGGCCTGGCGCCCCTGGATGCCGCGAACGTCTGGGCGATCGGCTTCGACACCGTCTACGGCACGCAGACTCCGGGCAGCAGCACCCAGGCCGTCTACAACGTCCCCGGCTTCTGATCGGCACGGCCGCAGCGCACGCGTTGCGCCGCCGGCGGCCCCCGGACGCGACGAGACCGCCCTCCGGTGTCGGAGCGCGGTCTCGTGGTGGGTGTCCGCGGCGAGCCCGTCCCAGTTGGGGCCCGTCGCCGACGTGCGAGGTGTGCCGGGGCTCAGCTCACGCGGAGC
This sequence comes from Chloroflexota bacterium, assembly GCA_021785115.1. The sequence goes on from JAJYGO010000112.1 coordinate 7,092, forward strand.
GCGATCCCCTGCCGATCGTGCGGCTGGTCGACGCAGGCGACGCGACAGCCGCGCGCGTCGTGGCCGCCGAACGGGTGGAAGTGGCGCCAGAGGCGGCTGTTCTCGGGATCCTGGGTGAGGCGGCACCCGCAGGCCGCGCAGGTGACGGGCCCGTCGACGCGCCGGACCTCGGATGCGCCGGGGTCGGTGAAGCTGTACATGGTGGCGTTCCTCCTCGCCAGAGGCTAGGAAACGCGCGCGCCGGCGTCGGCATCGTGCCGGATACGCTTCGGTGACGGAACGGTTACGGGCCGCGACGGCGGCCGCGACTGTGCCGGGAGCCGGCTACGTCCGTGCCGGTCCGCGCAGGCACCAGCCCACGGCGCGCACCGAGGCCAGCGCCGGGCCCGAGTCCTCATCCAGCTTGCGCCGGAGCCGCGCGAGGTGCGGCTTCAGCCACAGCGGGTCCGGGTCGCGCTCGCCCGGCCATCCCGCGGCCAGGAGGCCGGCGTGGCCCACCAGCTGGCCCTGCGCCACCACCAGCGCCTCGAGCAGCCGGTACTCGATCGGCGTCAGCACGAGCGGCACGTCTGCCACGCGCGCCTCGTGGCGCCCGGGCTCCAGGAGCAGGTCATCGAACGCGAGCGGCGCCGCGGGACGTCCCGGCCAACCGGGGACACCGACCTCGCCGGCGATCCCGCCGGCCGCCGCCCGCGGAGCCCGGCGCATCGCCGCGCGGATGCGGGCCAGCAGCTCCTGCTTGCCGAACGGCTTCTCCAGGTAGTCGTCGGCGCCCAGGTCGAGCGCCCGCACCTTGGCGGCCTCGGAACGCTCGCCGCTCACGACGATGATGGGGACGTCGGCGCCGTCCTCACGCAGCTGGCGGGCGACACTGAACCCGTCCGGCCCCGGCATCGCCAGGTCCAGCAGGACCAGGTCGGGGGATTCCTCCCGCCAGCGCCGGACGGCGGTGAGCCCGTCGTACGCGGTCACGACCTGGTGGCCCTCCGTCCCGACCAGCGCGGTGATGGCGCCGACCATGGCCGGGTCGTCGTCCACCACCAGGATGCGCAGGGGGTGGGCGTCGTTCACAGCGCCACCGCCGCGGCCAGCGCGACCACGAAGCACGCCCCGCCGCCGGGGGCGGGCTCGCACCAGATCCGCGCCCCCATCGCCTCGCCGAGCCGCCGGGCCGCATACAGGCCGATCCCGGACCCGCGGGCCGCGCCGGTCTCGCTGCGCCGCGCGTACGGCTCGAAGATGCGTTCCCGCCACTCCTCCGGGACGCCCGGGCCCTCGTCCGACACCGACAGCCGGGCGATCCCCTCCGTGATGTCGGTGTGGATGGTGATCGTGGTGCCCGGGGGCGCGTACTTGACGGCGTTCTCCAGCAGGTGCTCCAGGATCTGGCGGAGTCGGCCGGACTCGCCCAGCACGCGGAGCCCGCGCCGCCCCTCGTGCTCCAGGTGGTGGCGCCGGAGCAACGGGCCCATCTCCGCGACGGTCTCCTCCACGATCCCGGTCAGGTCGATCGGGACGAGGTCGAGCGGGGCCTGCTCCTCGGGGCGCACGGACGCCAGGATGGAATCCACCAGCCGGTCAAGTCGCGTCACCTGCTCGTCGGCCAGGCGGTGCCATTCGAGGGCACTCGGCACGGTGCCGCCGCCGTCCCCGACCGCCTCGGCGAGCAGGTCGAGGTAGGCGCGGACGACCGCGAGCGGCGTCCGGAGCTCGTGGGTGACCAGGGCGACCAGCTCGGCCTGCGCCCGCTCGATCGCCTTGAGCGCGGCCACCTGCGCCTCGGCCTCGCGTTGCAGCCGGCCCTTCTCGACGATCCCGGTCAGGAGGTCCGCGATGGCGCGCAGGTGCGCCACGTCGCGCGGCGCGAAGTCCCGGCGCTGCTCGGTCTGCACGTTGAGGACGCCCACGACCTGGTCGTTCCAGGAGAGCGGCACCGAGAGCATCGAGGCGACGAACCGCCGCTGGTCGATGCCACGGACCCAAAGGAAGCGCTCGTCGGAGCGGACGTCCGGGATCACCATCGGCTCCCTCGATGCCGCGACGCGCCCGGTGATCCCCTCGCCGAACGGCACCTGGGCGCGCCCGATCTGGTGGCGATCCAGGCCGTTGGTGGCGGCGAGTGTCAGGTGATGGCCGTCCCGGTCGAGCAGGTAGAGCGACGAGACGTCGGCCTTCAGCGCGTCCCGCGTCCCGTCGACCACGATCGACAGCAGCTCATCCCAGGTCCGGGCGGTGGTCGCCAGGCGCGCGACCTCGTGGAGGAACAGGAGTTCCTCCAGCTGCCGCCGCTCGTCGCCGGCCACGGGGGCCGGCGGAGACGCAACCGGATCGGGCCCCTCGACGTCCGCGTAGTCCATGAGCGGAGTTCACGACGTGGCGCGGCGCCTGTCAAATGGCGGTCCCTGTTCCTGCCCGCCGGCGGGATGCTCCAGGAGCGCCTCGCGGATGACGACGGCCTGGTTGTGCTCCGCGTCGGCCGCGCCGTACACGAGGGTCAGCCGGCCGCCCCGGGACAGGCGCGCGAGCCGGTCCAGGGCAGGCTGCCGGTCGGGCGACGCCAGCTCGGCCAGGTAGCGCCGTCGGAACTCGTCCCAGCGTGCGGGTTCGTGGCCGAACCAGCGGCGCAGCTCATCGGACGGGGCCACATCGCGCTCCCAGGCGACGAGCGCCAGGGACTCCCGGGAACGCCCGCGGGGCCAGACCCGGTCGACCAGCACGCGCGACCCGTCGTCGGCGCCGGGCTCCTCGTAGGCGCGCTTCAGTCGAACGTCCATGGAGGTCAAGTGTCGCAGACGCGGCGCCTGGTGGCCGTCGGCGTCGCCTACCCGAACAGCTCCTGCTGGTCGGCAGCCTTCTCTCGGGGGATGCGCTCCGCCTGCTGGTAGGTCGAGTACACCATCGGCGGCAGCTGGGGCTTCCTGCCTTCCAGTAGCTCGCGGATGGTCAGGATCTGCACGCGCGGAAAGTCGCGGCGGGCGGGTCTGGCGCCCTCGTCCATGGAGCTGAATAACTCCCACTCGTAGAGGCCGGCCGTGTCCGCCTCCAGGCGCATCTCGCGAGTCGGCTCTTCCAGCGTCACGAACAGGCCGATGGCGGCCCTCTCCCGCTCCAGGGTCCCCTTGAGGTCGCGCACCATGCCCGAGTTGACGGCGCCCGACTTGACGCTGACGAGGACCGTCTGCAGCTCACCGTGGCGGCCGGTGAAGGTGAGCTTGCCGTCGATGCCGCGGTCGGAGCCCTTCTTCTCGATGCCGCCCACCGGTCGCGCGTCCACCAGCGAGAGCGCCCAGTACTGGAACTGGTATCGGCCCTCGAGCCCCTGCTGCGCGAGCTGGCGGGCGCCCTCCACCTCGGTCGGGCTGCCGATCACCGGCACGTCGGCCAGACCGAAGCTGTCCATCAGGCGCGCCCGCATGACCGCGATCGAGAGCCAGGTGATGTCGATCCCGATCCAGCGGCGGTCGAGCTTCTGTGCCGCGACGAGCGCGGTGCCGCAGCCGCAGAAGGGGTCGAGCACGATGTCGCCCGGGTTCGAGGAGGCCGAAATGATCCGTTCGAGGAGCGCAACGGGCTTCTGGGTGGGGTAGCCGAGACGCTCCCTCGCGGTCTGGTTGAGCCTGTCGATGTCAGTCCACACATCACCCACCACAACCACTCGATCCTCGTGACGGAAGGGAACGGTCGCGCGGCGCCTTGGCCATCCCCCGTTGGGTGGCCAGTGGATCAGTCCCTGTTTATCCCAGTCCTCCATCTGCGCCAGACCGTTGGCCCAATGTCGTCCGTAGCGCCCAGGGTCGAAGCCTCGCCACGGCCTGCCGCTCTCGCCTTCGCTGGCGCCAGGCGCCGTAAGCTCGTACGACTGGTACCGCTCGTGATCGGGTCCACTCACGAGCGTATGTGGCATGCGTGACCGCTCCGCTGCGACTCGTACCGGCGAGAAGTGAAAGGCCGGTGATCGTGCGAACTGCAGGATCACGTCATGGAGCCGCGGCCAACGTCCGGTCGTGCCGCGGGCGTTCGTCCGCTGCCAGACGAGTTCCGCGACGTAGTTCTCCGGTCCGAACACCCCGTCCAGCACCAGCTTCAGGTAGTGGCTCGCAGTCGGGTCGCAGTGAAGGTAGAGCGATCCCGTCGGCTTCAGGACGCGGTGCAGCTCGACCAGGCGCACCGCCATCTCGACCAGGTAGGCGGTCATCTGGTTGGTGCCCAGCCCCGCCCGCAGAGCGGCCACGATGGTGCTCACCCGGTCCGGCACACGGCCTTCGTGCCGTGAGGTGTTCGTCAGGTACGCGTAGACCGCCTCCGCCGATGGGCCCCAGTGCCAGGTGTCCTCGAACGCGAGCAGCTGCGCGTCCGACGTCCGCCCCGACTCGTCGCGGAAGATCACGTTGTAGTCGCGGTTCGAGTTGAACGGCGGATCCAGGTAGACCAGGTCGACCGACGCATCGGGGACGTGGTGCCGGAGGATGTCCAGGTTGTCGCCGTAGTAGAGGACGTTCGTCTTCACGCCGATCCGGGCCCAGCTGACCCCGCTCGCGGCCACTCAGGGTTGACTGGTCGGCAGTGTACGGCGGCACGGTCCGGCGGGCTGCCGCGGCAGAACGGCACTGCCATATGCGGCAAAACGGTATTCCACGATGCGGCAGAGTGGTAGTGTGCGGCCCGTGGAGTATCGCATTCGGCTCATCGATGCCCTGATCGAGCGGCTGATGACGGAGATGCCGGCCCTCTTCATCGTGGGACCGCGGGCCGCCGGAAAGACGACGACAGCGGCCCGCTACGCCCGCACCGTCGTACGACTCGATCGCGAGGCCGAGGCTGTCGCGTTTCGGGCCGATCCGGACGGCGCGTTGCGCGGTCTCCCCGAGCCGGTCCTTCTCGACGAGTGGCAGCTGGTCCCAGGAGTGCTGGGGGCAGTCAAGCGATCCGTCGACTCGCGTCCCACCCCGGGTCGCTTCCTCGTCACGGGCTCGATACGAGCCGACCTGGAAGGCGATCTATGGCCGGGGACGGGCCGCCTCACGCGCGTTCCGCTGTTCGGCATGACGGTGCGGGAGCAGCTCGGGGCGATAGCATCGCCCCCCTTCCTCGACAGCCTCGCCTCGGGGGTCGAACTGCTTCCTGCGCACGACACGCCGGACCTGCGCGGCTACGTCGACCTCCTCCTGCGGAGCGGCTTTCCCGAGCCCGTCCTGAGCATGACGGCAGCAGCCCGCCAGCGCTGGCTGGACAGCTATGTCGAGCATCTCCTGACCCGGGACGCCGAGGCGGTGGACGGCGGTCGCGACCCGGTTCGGCTGCGCCGCTACGTCGAGGCCCTTGCCGCCAATACCGCCGGCGTCGTCGATGACAAGACCCTCTACGACGCCGCGGGCATCAACCGCAAGACTGCCCTCGCGTACGACCGGCTGCTGCAGAACCTGCTCATCGTGGAGGCCATGCCCGCCTGGACGTCGAACCGCCTGAAACGTCTCGTTCTCGGCCCCAAACGGTACGTGATCGACCCGGCGGTGGCCGCTGCCGTGCTGCGCCTGGACACGAACGCGGTGCTGCGCAACGGAGATCTGCTGGGCCGCCTGCTCGACACGTTCGTCGCCGCCCAGCTCCGCGCGGAACTAGCGGCGAGCGATGCCCGGCCGCGCCTGTACCACGTGCGC
>JAJYGO010000257.1 GCA_021785115.1 Chloroflexota bacterium
CTACGGCGAGGTCGGCGAGATCGTGGTCCCCGAGCTCGACACCCCGGAGAACCATGCGCGGCTCGGCGAGATCCGCCGGGAGGAGCTCGCCCGGGCCATGGCGCATCTCGGCTCCATCGAGCACCACTGGCTGGGCTACCGGGACTCCGGGATGATGGGGACGCCGGACAACGACGACCCGCGCACGCTCTGGCAGGCCGACCTGGACGAGGCGATCGGGCGACTGGTGCGCATCGTGCGACTGGATCGACCGCACGTCATCGTCGGCTACAACGACTTCGGCGGCTACGGTCACCCCGACCACATCCGCGCGGCCCAGCTGGCGAAAGCCGCCTTCGAGCGCGCCGGCGATCCGTCCTGGTATCCCGAGCAGCTGGACGGCGCCGACGGGCTCCGGCCGTGGCAACCCCTCAAGCTCTACGAGACCGTGCTCGACATCGAGGGCCGCGAGGAACTGAACCGGGTCCTGGAGGAGCGCGGGATCCGCCCGTGGTGGACGGGCGAGCCCGACGAGACCGAGGATCAGCGGCGCGAGCGGGAGACGTGGATGGCCCGCATGGCGGCGGCGACCGGCCCGAAGACGACCCGGATCGATGTGAGCGACTTCCTGGCGGCGAAGCAGGCGGCGCTGCGGGAGCACGTCACCCAGATCTCGAGCGACAACCCGTTCCTGGCGCTCGGCCCGGAGGACTGGCTCCGGATCGCGCCGGCCGAGGAATTCACGCTCCGGGAGTCGCGGGTGGCCCCGGTGCGGATCCCCGAGGACGACCTGTTCGCCGGGCTGCGGTAGGCGGGGTTCCGCCGCGCGTCAGCCCGCGTGCTGCAGCAGGTAGACCGCGATCACGAAGATCGCGCAGGCGGCGAGGAAGCCCACGCTGATCCCCGCCACCAGCAGCCAGAGCCCCCGGCGCGACTCGGGGCGCGGCGGCGACTCCTCACCGAACACGAACGACGACAGGTCGAGCTCCTGCCACGAGCGCAGGTCGTGGAGCAGCGCCCGGGCGTCCGCGTACCGCTCGTCGGGATCCTTGCGCAGGCACTTCCGCACGATGGCCTCAAGCGGCGGAGGAATCGCCCGATCGACCTCGCGCAGCGATGGCACGGGTGCGTTGACGTGCTGGCTCATCACCGCCAGCGGGTTGTCGCCCTCCCAGGGCACGCGGCCCGCCAGCATCTCGAAGAGCATCACCCCGAGCGCGTAGACGTCCGTGCGCGCATCGCCCCGCTTCCCCTGGACCTGCTCGGGGGCCATGTAGTCGGGCGTCCCGACCGTCGAGGTGAGCCATCGCCAGGTGAGCCGCCGGGCCCCGGCCATCAGGGCGATCCCGAAGTCGGTCACGACGGCGCGGCCGTCCGGCGTGACCAGGACGTTCTCCGGCTTGAGGTCGCGATGGCAGATGCCCTGCGCATGGGCGGAGGCCATGGCATCCGCGAGCTGCTCGGCGAGATCCACCGCCTCGGCGATGGGCAGCCGACCCTGCCGGCGGAGCCTGGCGCGCAGCGTCTCCCCCTCGACGTACTCCATCACCACGTACGGGCGGCTCCGGTCCTCGCCCGCGTCGTACGAGCGCTGGATCCCGGGGTGATCCAGCCGACGGACGATCTCGATCTCGCGCCGGAAGCGGTCGAACGCCGAGACGTCGCCCAGCAGCGCCTCGTGGGGGCATTTCAGCACCACCGGCCGGCCGCCGGGATCGTCGGCCAGGTACACGTCGCTGAACGCCCCGTGACCGATCGCCCGGACGATCCGGAAACGATCGAGCGTCTCGCCGGGCTGCAGCTGCGAGGCGTTCACGCGCCCAGGACGCGCCGCAGGAGCCCGCGGCGGCCACCCGTGGAATCGGGGGACGCCGGCTCGCCGGTCCGCAGCACGCGCAGCGCGATCACGCTCGCATTATCGTCACCGCCGCGCGCGATCGACCGTTCCACGAGTTGCACGGTCCCCTCGTCCAGGTCGCCCTCCAGCGCCGCGATGATCTCGTCGGCCGAGACGTTGCTCCAGGCGCCGTCCGAGCAGAGCAGGTAGGCATCGCCCACTCGCAGCTCGCCCGAGCGCACGTCGACGCGGAGCGCGACGTCGCCGCCCAGCGACCGCGTGAGGAGGTGCCGGCCCGGGTGCGCGGCCGCCTGGTCGGGCCGGATGAGGTGCATGCGGAGGAGCTCCGTGACCTGCGAGTGATCGGTGGTCACGAGTTCCAGGATCTGGTCCCGCAACCGGTAGACGCGGCAGTCACCCACGTGCGCCACCCAGGCCGTGTCGCTGGTGACGGCGAGCGCCGTCATGGTGGTCTGGGCCCCCGGCCGCCGCGGTCCATCCGCGGGCAACCGGGACCGTTCGGGCGCCGAGGGCCGGCCGTCGCCGGGCGGGCGCGGACCGCCGCCCGGTCCCTGTCCGGCCTCCCCCACGAGCAGCCGCGCGTTCACCTCCAGGTATGCATCGCGCAGCGCGTCTGGAACCCGCCGGAGCGCCTCCGGTGCCGCCAGCCGGTCGAGGAGGGTGGCGATCGCGAAGCGGCTCGCCAGGTCGCCGTCCGCATGGCCGCCGAGACCGTCCGCCACCACGACCGCCACGAGCGGCCCGCCGAGCTCGGTTGGCGGGATGCGCTCGTCCCCCTGCCGGGCCGGGACCCAGGCCCGGTCACCCGGGGCGATCCACCCCAGGTGATCCTCGTTGCGGCTCCGCACGGGCCCGGTGACCGACAGCCCCGCGATCTCGATGCGCAGGCCATCGGGCTGTTCCGGTGCCCGCGCAGACACCGGCACGGGCCGCCTCCCGCGATCGGCCTGCGACGGACTCATCCGCCACCTCGTGCCGCGGTCCGGCGCCCGGCTGCCCCGCATCGCCCAGGCGCCTTGTTGTGCCGCATCGCCCCGGTGCAGCGGGCGCTCTCAGGGCTGCGCCCGCTGGTCGGCCACCCCGGGCACGAGCAGCGAGCGCCGGCTGACGCGCGAGTTGGCCACGAGCCAGCCGGCCCCGAGGGCGACCCAGACCACCACGATGCCCACGGCGACGAGCGTGTCGGTCTGGGTGGAGCCGCCCGAGGCGAGGCTCAGGAAGACGACCGCGCCGAGCATCGCGAGGTTCGCCAGCAGGCCGAGCACCGGCACGACGACATGCTTCAGGACGTGCCGCTCTGCCCGGTGCCAGAAGGCGATGACCACGATCGCGTTGGTCATCCCGTACACGAGGAAGGTGCCGACGTTGGAGGCCAGGATGATCTGCAGCAGGTTGTCCGCGCCGAGCACGCCGTACGCGCCCAGCACGGCCGAGGCGGCAGCCAGGGCGAGGATGCCGTAATGGGGGGTGGCGTAGCGCCCGTGGAGCAGCCCCAGGATCCCCGGCACCTCGCGGTCGCGGCCCATCACGTAGGTGATCCGGACCCCCGTGTTCAGACACGCCAGGGTCGTGCCGACCAGCGCCACCAGCACTGTCACCGCCAGGACCAGGGCGAGAACCGGGCCGGTCCCGCCGAGCATCCGGTCGCCGATCAGCCGGACCATGTCGCCGATGGGGGCACCCGAGGCCGCTGTCGCCGCGTAGCCGCTCACCGTGGAGGTCCTGCCGGCCGTCGTGACCTGGGCGGTGACCGCCGAGTTCACGAAGAGGTTGGCCGAGACGTACTCGAGCACGTACGCGAAGCCGCCCTGGATGGCCAGCGAGAGCAGCACCGCGCGGCGGATGTCACGCCTGGGATTGACCGCCTCGGCGCCCAGCGCGGTCACGGACTCGAAGCCGACCAGCAGCAGGATCGCGATGGTGCCCTGGAAGAGCACGTTCATCGCGCTGTGGGGCAGGACCACGGAGGCAAGGTCATGGTGCACGTACGACAGCTCCGGGTGGGTGAACCGGAACGCGATGGCAAGGACGCTGAACGCGACCAGGGCCGTGAGCTGCACGACGTTGATGACGATCGCGGTCATGGTCGAGCCGGAGATGCCCCGGAAGGCGATCAGCCCGGTGATCGCCGCGAACAGCACGGCGGCCGCCATCTCGGACGGCGTGGTGAGCGTGATCCCGAAGAGGCCCAGGATGTAGACCGCCAGCGTGCCGGTGAAGGCCACCATGATCCCGGGGTAGATCCAGTAGTAGAGGTGCGAGATCCATCCGACCACGAACCTGGCGAGCCGGGCGAACCGGTAGTGGAAGGCCTCCTCGCGCTCCAGGAAGGCGGCCTCCGCGAAGTAGTACGACGAGCCCGCGCCGGCATTGGGGTAGAGGTCGGAGAGCTCCGAGTAGGACCAGGCGGTCAGGAACGCCAGCAGCAGGGCGAACAGGAGGCCCGGGACCATGTCCGGGGCGGTGGTCCGGCCGCCGTTCGCCTGCAGCGCCTGCGACTGGAACGTGGTCCACAGGAACGCGCCGGGCGCGATCAGCGCCATGGCATTGATGGTGAGGCCGGTCAGGCTCAGGGTCCGCTTCATCCCGTCCTGTTCGACGGCGGCCATGCGGGTCCTCCCTTCGTCGTCGGGGACGCGCCCGGGCGGGCGACGTCGGCGATGGCGACGGATGTCGCCGGGTCGGTGGCAGCACGGCCGACGCTGGTGGCGCCGGTCGGCTCCGTGGCCGCAAGGTATGGGCGCGACCGCTTGCCGGACAGGGAGGCGACGCCGAGACCGGGTTACGGGATGGTGGCGGTTGCGGAGAGCCTCAGGGCTGGCCGCCCGCCCCCTCCACCCGCAGGGCGTAGCCGATCGCCCGGACGTTGCGCAGCCCGGGATGGCCAGCCGCCACGAGCTTGCCGTTGACGTGCGTCAGGTGGGTGCGCAGCAGGTCCGGGTCCACGTCCGAGCGACCCGGCCACCCCGCCCGCAGCAGGGTCCGGTGGTCCACCACGTCTCCCCGGCGGGCTGCGATTGCGCAGAGGAGCTCGAACTCGATGGGCGTCAGCTCGAGCGGGCGCCCGTCCACGCTGGCGAGCCGCCGGCCGGGATCCACCCGCAGCCCGTCGGGCAGAGGAGTATCGGGCGCCACGCCGGCCGGTCCGGCACTCCGGCGGCGCAGAAGTGCCCGCACACGCGCCACCAGCTCAAGGGGGCGGAACGCCGGGTCCAGCACGTCGTCGGCGCCGGCGTCGAGCACCGCGACCACGGAGGCCTCGTCGCGCAGCGCCGAGATCGCCAGCACCGGCAGAGGAGCCCGGGCAAGGAGGCGGGGAATCGCGGAGAGCGGATCGACGTCGCGACTCGGTCCCAGGATCACCACGTCGGGCCGCTCGTCCAGCAGGCGGACCACGGCCACGTCGACCCGGTAGGCGGTCACCACCTCGAAGCCGGCCTCGCCGAGAGCATGCGCCACGGTCCCGACCACGCGCGGATCGCTGTCGCAGACGAGCGCGCGCAGCCGTGCGTCGAACCGGTCCGTGGACGAGCGGGCCATGATCGCGCAGGGTACCGGCCCCGGGCAACGGTGATCTCCGGGGCACCGGCGCCTCCGGTGCGCGGGATCCGCGGGACGGGATCCCGGGGACGAGAGGATCCCGGGGGCGGGGTCGGTGGTAGCGTGCCCCGGGGAAACGCTCGCCTCGAGAAGGGGGTTCCAGATGGCGGAGACCGACATCCTCCGGCAGCAGCTGCTCGAGCTCGTCGCGGGGCACGGCGCCCACATGCCGTTCGACGAGGCGGTCGCGGACTTCCCGGACGACGCGATCAACCGGCGGGCACCCAACGTGCCCTACACGCCGTGGCACCTGCTGGAACACATCCGTATCGCGCAGTGGGACATCCTCGACTACATCCGGAACCGCGCCTACATCGCGCCGGACTGGCCCGAGGAGTACTGGCCCGCCCGCGACGCGACGACCACGCCGGCCCGGTTCGCGGAGACCGTCGCGGCGTTCAAGGCCGACCGACAGGCCCTGCACGACCTGGTCGCCGACCCTGCCACCGACCTGCTGGCGACCATCCCCGGCACGCCAGGGCACACCATCCTGCGCGAGGTGCGCCTGGTCGGGGACCACAACGCCTACCACATCGGGGAGTTCGCGATCCTGCGCCAGGTCATGGGGACGTGGCCCGCGGACCGCGTCGGCTGACCTCGCACGCCGCCGGCCGCGGGCCGGTCGGCTGACACCCGGGCCACCGGCATCGCCCGGTACCCGGGCGCGGCGCGAGGATCGGCCGGCCCCGAGGATCGGCCGGCCCCGAGGATGAGCGCCGCGTAACCCGATCGAAAGAGTGGGCCGCCGACACTGCCCGCATGACAGCGAGCCGTGCCAGCACCACGTCCCGGGCGTACACCTCCGGCACGCACGCACGGCCGGCACCGGCAGCGAGCACGCCGGCCGCCGTTGCCCGAGCAGCCGATGCGCGGGCAGCCGCCGCTGCGATCGACCGCCTCCCCGGCGCCCGTTTCCGGTGGCCGGCATGGCTGCACGGACACCGCGCCCTTCGCGAAGTCGGGACGTTCGCCGCCATCGGCGTCGCCAGCACGCTCGCCTACGTCGTCCTGTACGCCGCCCTCCGGACCTGGACGCCGGCGACCACCGCCAACGCGCTGTCGCTGATCCTGACCGCGGTGGGCAACACCGCCGCCAACCGCCGCCTCACCTTCGGAGTCCACGGCCGCGACGGCCTCGCCCGCGACCACGCCGCGGGGATGCTCGCCTTCGGCATCGCGCTGGCGATCACGTCCGGTGCGCTGCTGGCCCTCGACCGGGCCGCACCGGGGGCGAGCCGTGCCGCGGAGCTGGCCGTGCTGGTGACCGCCAACGCGCTCGCCACCCTTGTCCGGTTCCTCCTCCTCCGACTCGCGATCAGCCCCACGGCCCGGCGCGGCGTCGTCGGTCACCCGCCGGCCCATGCGCCCGTCCCCGAAAGGATCTCCCGATGACCGCCATCCCGCGCGACCTCCCGGCCGCTCGCACGCGCCCCCGCCTGCGCCTCCCCCGGATCGCCCGGACTCGCGCCGACGAGCCCGCCTGGGCCCTGCCGGCCTTCCTGGCGGTCACCGGGCTGGCCGCGCTCCTCTACGCCTGGAATCTCGCCGCGAACGGCTTCGCGAACACGTACTACTCGGCAGCCGCGCTGGCCGCCTCGAAGAGCTGGTCGGCGTGGTTCTTCGGCTCGCTCGACGCCGGCAACTTCATCACCGTGGACAAGCCGCCGCTCTCGACCATGCTGATGGGGCTCTCGGTGCGCCTCTTTGGACTCAGCTCCTGGAGCATCCTGCTCCCCGAGGCGTTGGCCGGCGTGCTGACCGTGGCGCTCCTCTACGTGGCCGTCCGGCACTCGTTCGGGCCGCTCGCCGCCACGATCGCCGCCCTGGTCATGGCGATCACCCCGGCGGCCGTGCTCATCTTCCGATTCAACAACCCCGACGCGGTGCTCACCCTGCTGCTGGTGGCGGCGACCTGGGCCCTGCTGCGCGCCCTCGACCACGGGAGCCTGCGCTGGACCGTGCTGTCCGCCGTCCTTGTCGGGTTCGCGTTCCTGGCCAAGTACCTCGAGGCGTACCTGGTCCTGCCGGGGTTCGCGCTGGTCTACCTCGTGTCGGCCAACGCCACGCTGCGGCGTCGCGTCGCGGGGCTGGCCGTGGCGGCCGTTGCCGTGATCCTCTCCAGCGGCTGGTGGGTGGCCATCGTCCAGCTGATCCCGCTGGGCGAGCGTCCGTTCATCGGGGGCAGCACCACGGGATCCCCCCTCGACCTCATCTTCGGCTACGACGGGCTGGGCAGGATCTTCGGGATGGCCGGCCCCGGCGGTGGCGGTGGCGGAGGAGGCGGGTTCGGCGGCGCCACCGGGTTGCTGCGCATGTTCAACGGGGAGTTCTTCGGGCAGATCGCCTGGCTGATCCCGCTCGCGCTCGCCAGCCTGGTCGTGGGGCTCTGGCTGCGACGGCGCGCCGGCCGCACGGATCGCGGCCTGGCCGCGTACCTGCTCTGGGGCAGCACGGCGCTGACCACCGGGCTCGTCTTCAGCTTCATGTCGGGCGTCATCCACTCCTACTACGCGGTCGCGCTGGCGCCCGGCATCGCGGCCCTGGCCGGCGCGGGCCTGGCCGACCTGTGGGTCCTGCGGTCGCGCAGCCCGCTGGGGGCGATCGCCCTCGGCGCCGCGCTGCTCGGGACCGCCGCATGGGGCATGGAGCTGCTGGGGCGCACGCCCGACTTCGTGCCGGTGCTGGGCCCGGCGGCGGTGGCACTCGCGGCCGTCTCGGCGTCGGCGCTGCTGGTGGCGTCCGCCCCCGTGTGGCAGGGCACGGTCCACCGGCTGGCCGCGGGCCGCGTGGCGGCCATCGCCGTGGCCGTCGGGCTGGCGGCGGCCCTGGCCGCCCCGGCCGCCTACTCGCTCGCGACCGTGCAGAGCGCGATCACCGGCTCGGACCCGCATCCCGGACCGGCGGCGTCGGGCGGGTTCGGGGGGCCGGCCGGCTTCGGCGGCGGGGCCGGCGGAGGCTTCCCCGGCGCTCAGGCGCCCGTGGGATCGACTGGGTCGCTCCCCGCCATGCCCGCCCAGGGATCGTCCCCTGCCCAGGGCTCCTCCCCTGCCCAGGGCTCCTCCCCTGCCCAAGGCTCCTCCGGCGGCACGCGGAGTGCGGGGCCGGACGGATCCGGCACCGACTCGACGCTCACGGACTACCTGGTCGCGCACCGCGGGCAGGCCGCCTGGATCGTCGCCGTCACGTCCGCACAGCGCGCCGCGTCGATCGAGCTGGCGACGGGCGACCCGGTCATGGGGATGGGCGGCTTCACCGGGTCGGACCCGGCACCCACCCTGGCACAGCTCCAGCAGTACATCGCATCGGGGAAGCTCCGGTACGTGCTGATCGACGGCGGCTTCGGCGGGGGCGCCTTCGGCCCCGGCGGGCAGGGCGGGTCGGGGAGCAGCGGCTCATCGATCAGCTCCTGGGTGACGTCCACCTGCAAGGTCGTGGACTACGGCGGGTCGGGATCCGGCTCGCTGTACGACTGCGCCGGCACCGTCTCGTGAGGCGCCGGCCGTCGGCCAGCGCGACCGGTCGGTGAACGCCATCCGGTCGCGGCTGCCCATCCTCGCCGTCCTCGGGGCGGGCCTGGCGCTCCGGCTGGTGCTCGCGTACGCGATCTTCCCCGGCCAGGGCCTCTCCAGCGACCTGGGGCTGTTCTCGGGATGGGCGACGGCGCTCGCCCGCGTGGGGCCCGGGGGCTTCTATGCCGCCGCCGCGGGTGCCAACTACCCGCCCGGCTACCTGTACGTCCTCTGGCTCCTGGGCAGCCTCGCGACGCCGCTCGGCGGGCTGCTCGGCATGCCGGCCGACCGGGCCGTGCTGCTGCTCCTGAAGCTGCCGCCCATCGCGGCCGACCTCGCCATTGCCGTGCTGCTCTACCGTGCCGCGCGGCGCTGGCACGGACCCCGCGCGGGGCTCGTGGCGGCCGCCCTCTACCTCTTCGTGCCGGTGACCTGGTACGACTCGGCGCTCTGGGGACAGATGGACGCGGTCGGAGCGCTGGTCATGCTGGCCGCGGTGCTGCTCCTGGTCGACGGCTGGAGCGAGCCGGCGGCCGCGCTGGCCGCCTTCGGCGTCCTGGTCAAGCCGCAGGACGCGCTGGCGCTGGTGATCGTCGTGCCGGTCCTGGTCCGGCGGCACCTGCTGCGCCCCGGTTCCGGCCCCGGATCCCGGCTCCGGGCGATGGACACGAGGCACGGCAGGGTCGCCGGGATCGGCGGCATCCTCGCCGACCAGGGGCCGCGCCGGCTGGGGACGTCGGCCATCGCCGCCGCGCTCGCCCTGCTCCTGCCGATCCTCCCGTTCGACATCGGGATCCTCGGGCCTGCCTCGCTCGCCGGCGTCCCCGTCCTCGGGCAGCTCGGCGGGCTGGGCGGGCTGCTCGTCTCCGACGGCGCCCAGTACGGGGTGCTGACCGCCAACGCGTTCAACCTCTGGGCGCTGCTGGGGCCGGATCCCCTTGCCCGCGCGATCGGAGCGTCGAACGGGGCATGGACGCCGGACTCCACCGCGATCCTGTTCGGGCTCCCGGCCGTCACCCTGGGGACGGCGGCGCTCTGCCTGGTGGGGCTGCTCGTCGCGGGCGGGCTGCTGCTGCGCGACGACCGGACGGCGATCCTGCTCGGGTTCGCCCTGGCGGCCTTCGCCTTCTACGCGCTGCCCACCCGCGTCCACGAGCGGTACCTCTTCCCCTTCTTCGCCGTCGGGGCGCTGCTGGTCGCGGACGGGACCGCGCGGGCGCTCGGCTACGTCGCGGCCGCGCTGCTCAACGCGATCAACATCCACGCCGTGCTCGCCTCGCCGCTCTCGATGGGCGCCCCCGGCGGCACCGGCTCCTTCGGCGGCGCCGGGGGCCGGGCGGTCGGTGGCACGGGCGGCCGCTTCCCGGGCGGCGGCCCGGCCGGCATCGGGGCGGGTGGCGGAGGTGGCGCGCCCGGGATCCCGGGCGGCGCAGGCGGGCTCGCCGGCGGTGTGCCGGGGGCGGCGGGCGGGGGGCCTGGGGCGGGCGGCCCGGCCACGTCGATCCACCTGCCCCTGGCGGACCTCGCGCGAAGCGAGCCGGTGGTGGCTGCGGTGGCGCTGGGACAGACCCTGGTCCTGGCGGTCCTCCTGGCGGCCTGGCTCGGCCTGATCGTCTGGCCGGCGCTGCGACGACCGGCAGCCGCTATCGCCCGGCGAGCGCGGCGACGAGCGGAGCCATCGCCTCCATGGCATGCCCCGGGATGGCGTAGTAGCTGATCCCCAGCCGGTCCCGCCGGCGGAGCAGCCGGCCGCGCAACTGTCCGAGCGTGCCGTACAGGACGTACGGCGTCTCGACCACGCCGGTGGCGAGCCACTTGGCAGCGGCGAGCAGCGCGGCGGTCGGCCGTTCGCCGTCACCGACCAGCCCGGCGTCGGCCACGATCACGTTCAGCTCGAGTTCCTCGAACCTGCTGCCGGCCGCCTCGCGCAGGACGGCGATCTTGCGCTCGGTGGCGGCCCCCAGCGCCTGGCGCCACATCGTGCGCCCGCGCGGGTCGAACTGCGGCAGGAGCGCCACGATGTCCGCCTCCCGGGCGGCGAGGCGGAGCATCCGCGGCCCACCCGCACCCACCAGGATCGGGGGTCGCGGGCGCTGCACGGGCGCGGGTCCGACCACCGCGCCCTCGAGCCGGTAGTGGGTCCCCGCGTGGTGCACGGTCTCGCCGGCCAGCAGGCGCTTCACCAGGGGCACGGCCTCGGCGAGCCGGTCGACGCGCCGCGGCGGGGCGTCGTACACCCATCCGAGGCGGCGGTAGTCGGACGTGTTCCATCCGGCCCCCAGGCCGAGCTCGAAGCGCCCGCCGGAGAGCAGGTCCAGCGTGGCGGCCTCGCGCGCGAGCACCAGGGGATGCCGGTAGTCGTTGGCGAAGACGAAGCTCCCGATGCGCAGGCGCTGCGTGGCCGTCGCGGCCGCGGCGAGGGCGGCGATCGGCGAGAGCTGTGCCCCGAGATGGTCGGGCATCAGGAGCACGTCGTAGCCCAGCTCCTCCGCCCGGCGCGCCCGCGCGACCCACGCCTCCGCGGAGGGGGCCGATGAGACCGTCACGCCGAACCGGAAGGGGTGCACGCGTCCTCGCTGCATCAACCTGCGGACGCACCGCCGCGACGGCGGTCGTCGTCATGCACCGGAGGGGGACGAATGCTGGCGGACCCGACCGGATTCGAACCGGCGATCTCCAGCGTGACAGGCTGGCATGTTCGGCCGCTACACCACGGGTCCGTGCGGCGCGCGGAGTGTAGCAGGTGCGGGGGGCGGCCGCACTGCCCCGTGGCCTCCGGCCCACGACCCGGGCCCGGCGAGTGGGAACCAGCGCTGCCCGGCGCCCTCCGGCCCACGACCCCGGCATCCTCCGGTGCGGACCTCGGCGCCTCTTGGCCGCCGCGGCCGCGCGAGCCGGCCCGATGCCCACCTTATACTCCACGCGATGTCCCTGATCGACCTTCGCTCCGACACCGTCACCCGCCCCACGCCCGAGATGCGGCGCGCCATGGCCGAGGCCGAGGTCGGCGACGACGTCTTCGGCGATGACCCGACGGTCAACGCGCTCGAGGAGCGTGCGGCCGAGATCACCGGGATGGAGGGCGGGCTCTTCGTCGCCTCCGGCAGCATGGGCAACCTCGTCTCGCTGGTCGCGCACGTGCCGAGGGGCGGCGAGATCATCGCCGAGGCCGAGTCGCACACGCTCATGGACGAGCAGGCGGGACACGCGGTCATCGTCGGCGCGTCCGCGCGCGGGATCCCGGCCCGGCCCGACGGCACCATGGACCCGCTGCTGGTGGATCGCGCCTTCAGGAACCCGCTCGACCTGCACGAGCCCCGCACCGCCCTGATCGTCCTGGAGAACACCCACGCGCACTCGATGGGCCAGCCGCTGACGCCCGCCTACACGGCCGAGATCGCCGCGATCGCGCACGGTCACGGCGTCCCGCTGCACGTCGACGGTGCCCGGCTCTTCAACGCCGCCGTGGCGCTGGGGGTCCGCGCCTCGGACCTGCTGGCGCCCGCAGACTCCGCCACGTTCTGCCTCTCGAAGGGCCTCGCCTGCCCGATCGGATCGGTCGTCGTCGGGGCGGGCGGCTTCATCGCGCGGGCCCGGCGCGCGCGGAAGCTCGTCGGCGGAGGCATGCGGCAGGTCGGGATCGTCGCCGCGGCGGGGCTGGTCGCGCTGCGGGACGGGCCGGCCGGGATGATCGAGCGGCTGGCCGAGGACCACGAGAACGCGCGGATCCTGGCGGACGCCCTCGCGTCCATGCCGGGGATCGCGGGGCTGGACCCGGAAGATCGG
>JAJYGO010000325.1 GCA_021785115.1 Chloroflexota bacterium
CCGGCGCGCGCCTCTCCGGAGTCGAGCAGGTGACGCCAGGCGGTGCCGCCGTCGTGCGGTGCGAGGACGAGGTGGAGCATGCGCGGGGGTCTCCGGGGAAAATCAGCATACGGTCCGGGCGGACATGGAGTCGTTGACGGGGCTCAGCGGGTACTCATCGCACACGCGGAGCGGTGCTGTATCGCGGGTGACTGGCCCCCCTTCGACGCGTGCCGCACGGTGCAGTCGTCACCGATTCCGACACGGCAGTCGTCAGATCCCGACGACGCTGCGGGGAACCCCGCGAGATCACGTGCTCCTCGTCCTGGCAGGCCCGATGCAAAACCTGGTGGCGTGCCGGGAACGAGCCCGGAGAAAGCCGAGGAGGACGCCATGACCCGCAAGAACGCCACCCTGATTGGAACCGCAGTTGGCCTCACCCTCTTCCTCGCCCTCGCCCTGCTGCCGTCGCTCCTCTACGGTGGCTACGCGGGGGTGCTGCTCGCGGGCGGGATCTTCGGGACGCCCATCCACGCGACCATCGCCGTCCGTGCCCTCATCGTCTTCGGGATGGCCCTCGGCGTCTCCGGTGTCGGCGCGCTCTTCGCCGTCGGCGGAGCGGTCGCCGGCGCCGCGGTGGCGGTCCTCAGCGGCGCGCCCGAGATGGTGGCGACGGGGAAGGCGGGCGCAAAGGCGTAGCCCAGCTCCGCTCGACACGAGTCGGCCGAGGGGGCGCTCCGACAACGGGGCGCCCCTTCGTGCGTCATCGTTCGTTGCTGGCGTACACTCGCGCGATGAGATGGAAGCGCCTCGGACTCCGGATCGCCGTGGCCATCGCGGTGCTGCTTGCGGGCGTGGTCGCGGTCGTCCGGCTCACCACCTTTCATCCACCGCCGCTCCAGGAGGAGCGGGTCTTCTGCTCCGGTAACGTCCCTTCGCTCGCGCCCGGGCAACGGCTCAAGATCCTGACGTGGAACGTCCAGTTCATGGCGGGCAAGGATCACGTCTTCTTCTTCGACCTGCTCGACGGCAGCGGGCCGGACGAGAGGCCCAGCGCCGCCGACGTGACGCGGACGCTGGATGAGGTGGCGCGTGTCCTTCGGGACGAGGCACCCGACATCGTGCTCCTGCAGGAAGTGGACGATGGCGCGGCGCGCACCGATCGAAAGGACCAGCTCGCGGCGCTGCTGGAGCGGCTCCCGCCCGGGGCGTTCCCGTGCCACGCGTCCGCCTTCTACTGGAAGGCCGCCTACGTCCCGCACCCCCGGATCCACGGTGCGGTGGGCATGAAGCTCGCCGTCCTCTCCCGGTACCGCATCGGGAGTGCGGTCCGCCACCAGCTCGCCGTGATTCCGCAGGACCTCGTCACGAGGCAGTTCGCCCTGAAGCGCGCCATTCTCGAGACACGGCTGCCGGTCGCGGGGGGAGGCACCTTCGCCGTGCTGGACACGCACCTGGACGCGTTCGCCCAGGGAACGGACACCATGGCCCGGCAGGTCAGGGAGGTCGATGCGACGCTGATGGCCCTCTCGTCCAAGGGCGTGCCCTGGGTCATCGGTGGGGATTTCAATCTGCTGCCGCCGGGGGGAGCGTACCAGCGGCTCGCGCCCGCCCAGCGCGCGTACTTCAATCCGGAGACGGAGATCACGCTGCTCTTCGATCACCACCAGGTGGTCCCCACGTTCGCCGAGGTGAACGGAGGAGAGCGGGAGCGCTGGTTCACCCATTTCCCGAACGACCCGTCGGTGGGACACCCGGACCGGACGATCGATTACCTCTTCTTCGGTGGAGCGGTCCGCGTCGGCGACCACCACGTTCGGCAGTGGGACGCGCGTGCCATCTCGGACCACTTCCCGCTGGTGGCGGAGGTGCAGCTCCCGTAGGCATCGGCGACCCTGGTGCTCTTCCTCCTCTTTGGACTGCAACGGCGCCCTTGGACGGGCTGTGTCCGTCCAAGGATTACCTTCCTCTGGCATCCTCGGGGAGGAGCGCCATGAGACGCGTCCTGATTGCCGTCATCGCTCTCGCCGTTGCCGCTCCTGCCGCCGCCGACTGCATCTGCGAGTGCGTGAACGGGCACATGCGCCCGATCTGCTCGAGTGCCATCGACCTGCCGCCCATCTGTCCACCGGCGGTCTGCCCGCTGGCACCGCCCTCCATCCCGCCCATCCAGCCGCCAGTCATTCCTCCGGTTGGGACGACGGAGTGCCGTCAGAAGCGCGTGTGCGACCTCTACGGGAACTGCGTGTGGCGGACGATCTGTGAATGAGGGGCGCCGCTCGAGGACGGGAACGACGGCGGCGGACGGTGTCAGAGGAACACGACGGGCTCACGTCGCTCCGCGCACTTCGAGGCGATGAACTCCCGCTTGGCCGCGATCGTCGGGTGCGAGGCCACCCGCGCGCCCGCGGGGCAGCTCTTCACGCAGGCGCAGCAGAGGATGCAGCCGGCCGTGTCGGTGGTCACCTCGGCGTCGATGTGGATGACGCCGGAGGGGCAGGCCTCCGCGCACGTGCCGCAGCGCGTGCAGCGGTCGGCGTTCGACTCGGGCGCGACGCCCGCGGGTGCCGGCCGGTCACGGTAAGGGACGGTCCCGGGGAGCTCGACCGCCGCGACGCGCGCCGGCCCCTCGAGCCGGGCCCTCACGGACGCGCCCAGATCGCGCGCCACGCCGAGGTGCGCCGCGTCGGGCCGGCCTGCGGCGATGGGGCGCTCGGGCGTCGAGTACGAGTGCTCGGCGACGAACGCGCCCGCGCCGACGACAGAGAAGCCCTTCGCGGCGACGAGGTCGCGCAGCTCGACGAGCGCGTCGTCGAACGCGCGGTTCCCGTAGACGGCCACGAGGACCGTCGCCACGCCGGCGGCGGAGAGCCCGCGCATCCGCGCGATGGCGACCTCGGGCACGCGGCCGTAGTGGACGGGGACGCCGACGACCGCGACCCCGCTGGCGAGCGCCAGCTCCGTGGCGGCCCCGGGCAGCGTCAGGTCGTGGTGGACGACCTCGCGGGCGCCGAGCCCGGCGGCGACCTGCTCGAGGATCTTCCGGGTGGTCCCGGTGGGCGAGAAGTAGACGAGGTGGACGGTGGCGAGCATGTCGAGGGCCCAACGTAGCACGCGTCCGCTCGGCGGCGCCGTCCGCGTCGAGCCACCCGCGGTGACTACGGGTTCCTCGTGGTGAACCGGGCCTCCAGCTCGTCCACGCCGTCGAGCGCTGCGGCGGCAGCGCTGTGGAGCGCGAGGAAGTCGTTGTCCTTGGCAGCGCGCTCGATGGCAGCCAGTTGCGTGTTGAACGAACCCTCGACCGGGGAGCCGGCAACGGGAGCCTTCGCGGCGAGACCGTTCCAGATGGCCCACACCCGGTCGATGGCCACACGCGCTTCGCCTGGGCGAGCGGCGATGGCAGCCAGGTCCACGGTCCTCAACAGCACGTCGAGCCGCATGACGGAAATCGGAACGGAAGGCTTGAGCGGCTCGAAGAGGTCCACGACGGCATCAGCAAGGGTATTCGCTGCGACCCTGGTCCCCAGTGCATCGCGCGCCCGCGTGGCTGCTCGGGCCCGGTCGAGCGCTTCAGCGGCACGGTGGCTGGCGGCGCCGTCGGTCTCGAGCCTGTGGACGGCCCGCCGCCCCTCTACCTCCAGCCTCTCGACCTTGGTCCAGTCGCCCGCCACGACAGCATCGTCGATGTCTTCGGCCACACGCTCCAGGGTCGCGAGCGGCGCCGGGACCTGGGAGCCGGCCGTCAGCATGAGGGTGCAGGCGAGGGAGAGGGCCATCATGCTGTCATCCTCGGACCGGCGAGCATAACTCGCACGGCCAGCGTCGTCGGCTGGAACCGGGCGGGGTGGTCACCTCTCGGGGGCCCGACCAGGACAGCCGAGTTGGGTGAGACGGGCGGCCGACCTCCTCGGCCGGCTCGTCGTCGCGTCGTGAACATCGGGGCACGGCGCATCACCGCGGCATCGAGAACGCGTTCCCGTCGGCGCTTACGGTGACGACGACAGGCTCGGCTGCTCGCGCCGGAAGCCGGTGGGCAGCCTGGCGACGCCCTACGAGCAGGTGCAGTTGCCGGGGATGTACTGCTGGCACCACTGCGCGCAGGTCTGGCCCGGCGCGAACTGGCACTGCACGCCGGACGAGGCGCCCATCACCGACGCGCACTGCGAGGACGTGCCGCACGACCAGTGCGCGCACGGTCCGGAGCCTCCACTGCCTCCGCCACACAGGATGGAGCCGATGCAGGCGGTTCCATCGGCGGGGCCGTAGGGGTAGCAAGCAGGGGTGACGCCGTTCGAGCAGTAGTACGGGGTCGAGGTGGGGCAGCACTGCCCGTTGCCGCAGTCGAGCGGCGCGTTGCTGGGACAGGAGCCTCCTCCGCTGCTACCACACCCAGCGAGGACTGCGAGTAGTCCGACGAGGATGAAGGTCTTCAAGGGTTCCCTCCTGCTGGCGACCTATTTTGTAGCATGCGGCCCCAGCCCGGGTCATCCCACGGCTCAGGGGTACGCCCACGAGTGGCCTCTCACGCAACGCCGTCAGCGGTCGCCGAGATACACCCCGCGCTGGCGCAGCGTCGTCTGCAGCTTCGCGACGTCGAGCGTGGGCGCGGTTCCACCCTGCGCCGCGAGCTGGGCGGCCGCCACGCCCGCCGCCTCGCCGCTGACGAGGCACGGCGCCATGTTCCGCGTCGCGCCGTGCGCGAAGGATGTCGCGGAGATGCAGCGCCCACCCACCAGGACGTTGTCGACGCCTCTCGGGACCAGGGCGCGATACGGGATGTCGAACGCGCCGTCGTCACCGATCTCGTGGAACGTCGCCTGCCCGCTCCCGGGATCGTGGATGTCGACAGGGAAGCAGACCTGCCCGACGGCGTCCTCGAACTTGCGACCGGCGTGAACGTCGGCGTCGGCGATCTGGTACAGCCCCTCGATCGTGCGCGTCTCCCGGACGCCCGCGATCGCCGCGGGGGTGTAGTAGCCGTTCTCGAACCCCGGCACGTGGTCCTTGAGGAACTCGCCGATGCGCGCGCACTGGCGGGTCAGCTCGACCGTCGCGCGCGAGAGCGCCAGCGTGTCCGTGCCGTCCACCTCGGTGGCCGCGGAGGTGTTGACGTTGAGCTGGTCGGGCCAGACCGTGTTGAAGAAGACGTTCCGATCCTCGTTGGGGAACACGTGCTGCTGCCGGACGATGCGGTTCCAGCGGCTGAACGCACCGTTGAAGTAGACCGGGAACGGTCGCGGATGGTCGGGCCGGGTCGCCATCGCGGGTGGTGAGACGGCGATCTCATCCGCCACCCGCTGCGTGTCCACGCGGTGAAAATGCAGCAGCATGGACACGGGCTGCATCTTGCCCGTCGCTTCCTTGCCCTTGCGGAACGGCGCACCGGCGAAGGCCGCGACGTCGGCGTCACCGCTTGCGTCGACGATCGCCTTCGCACGCATCGCGCGCACGCCGCCCTTCATCGCGACCTGCAGGCCGGACACGCGCCCACCATCCTGGTCGACGCCGACGACGCTCACGCCGTACAGGACCTCGACGGTGGCCTCGGCGAGCAGTTCGGTCGCCATGATGCGGAAGCGGTCGCCGTCGACCGGCGTGACCGAGTGGGCGAACCCACCGAACGGTACGTGTCCGACGGCGCCGCCGATGCGGATCAGGCGATCGATGCACTCCTGCGCGATGCCGAAGACGTGCTGCTTCCCGAGGCGGCTCCTGTAGGCGTGGATGCACAGGCCGGTGGTCGCGTTACTGCCCACGAACGGCCGCAGCTCGAGGAGCGCCGTCCGCGCCCCGCCGCGCGCCGCCGCGATGGAAGCTGCGAGGCCCGCCACTCCTCCGCCGACCACCACCACGTCGTATTCCAGGTTCACGTCGTCCTCTCCGCTCGGGTGCGACTTGACTTCACTGTAGCCGCCCGGTAGACGCGATGTCTACACGATGTATACACGAGGAACCCGGGCGTGACGGACAGGCGAGCGAGGCGAAGGACGACGCCGAGGCGGGCGGGCGGCGTGCCGCGCGCCGCGAGGGGCTCGACGCTCCGGGCGAGGCGCGGCACGGCGGCGGACGGCCTCACCACCCAGGCATACCAGCAGGTCCGCAACGCCATCCTGCGCGGCGACCACCCTCCCGGCGAGGTGCTGCTGGAGACGCATCTCGCGGGCGAGTTGGGGATGAGCCGCACGCCGGTCCGCGAAGCGCTCCAGCTGCTGGCGCGCGAAGGGTTCCTGGAGATCGTGGCCAACCGGGGGTACTTCGTGCCGCGGCTGTCGATGTCCGACATCCGAGAGTTCTACGAGCTGCGCGAGGTGCTGGAAGGCTTCGCCACCCGTTGCGCGGCCACGCACGCGGCGGACGCGGACATCGAGGACCTCGAGCAGCTGATGCGCCACTACGAGCGCGCGCCGTCATGGGAGGCCTGGGCTCGCATCGGTACCGAATTCCACAACCGCATCATCGCGCTCGGCGCCAATCGGCGGCTGAGCAGCCTGCTCGGCTCGCTGAAGGCCCAGATCGGCCTCACGCGGGAGACGCAGCTCCGCGAGGTCAGGGGTCGCCGCGACGAATCCGCCGTCGAGCACCGGGCCATCCTCGACGCCATCCGCAAGCGCGATCCCGAGGAGGCGGAGCGGGAGGCGAGAGCACACGTCCGGCTCTCGTACGAGGCCATCCTGCAGGCCTTCCACCCGGGGCGGCGGCCGGGTGGCCGCCGCGATGGATGAAGGAGCACGATGAGCGCAAACGGCACCGGAGGGTACGTCATCGAGCCGGCGCGCAAGACTCCTGTGGTGAGCGAGGTGGACGTGCTGGTCTGTGGAGGCGGCGTGTCGGGGGTCGGGGCGGCGCTGGGTGCCTCGCGCCTGGGGGCGCGGACGATCGTGCTCGAGCGCAACGCCTTCCTCGGCGGAGCGGCGACCGCCGTCATCATGAACACCTGGAACGTGCCGGTCGATCGGATGACCGGCGTCGCGCGCGAGATCGCGCTCGCGCTGGAGGCACGCGGAGCCGGCGTGACCACCGGACCGACGTTCCCGTTCGATTCGGAGGCCTTCAAGGAGCTCGCCCTCGAGCTGCTGCGGGAGCAGGACGTCGAGCTCCTCAACTACACCTGGGTCGCCGATCCGATCATGGATGGGCAGCGCATCCGCGGCGTGATCGTCCAGAACAAGTCCGGCCGCCAGGCGATCCTTGCCCGCACCGTCGTGGACACGACCGGCGACGCCGACGTCGCGGCGGCGGCTGGCGCCGAGTACGTCAAGGGCCGCGAGAACGACGCGAAGATGCGGCCTATGAGCGTGCTGTTCCGGCTCGGCGGTGTGGACGTGCGGAAGGCGGTCGAGAGCTGCCTGCGCCACCCGGAGCACTACACCGCCGACCCGAACTTCCATGTCCTCGATCCCGACCAGGGCCTCGTCCGCATGTCGGGGTTCTTCGACGTCGTGGAGAAGGCGCGCGCGGCGGGGGAGCTCCCGGACGAGATCCACTACATCCGGTTCGAAGGCGTCAGCGTGGACCGCGGGATCGTGACGGTCAACAACTCGCGCGTCTACGGCGTGGACGGGACGAACGCGGCGGACCTCACCCGGGCCGACATCGAGGCGCGGCTCCAGAATCGCAAGCTCTTCGCCGTCATCAAGAAGTACATCCCGGGGTTCGAGAACGCGTTCGTCCTCGACTCGTCCGCGACGGTCGGCGTCCGTGAGACCCGGCGCGTGCGCGGGCCGCACGTCCTCTCCGAGCAGGATCTGGTGGCGCACCGCACGTACCCGAACAGCGTCGCCCGGATCTGGCGGCACATGGCCGAGGGCACCGACTGGCACAAGGCCGACGGTGGCGAAGGGGCGCCGGGCGATGCGGTCTACCGGACGGCGACGACGAGCCTGACCTGGTTCGAGATTCCATGGGGCGTCTTCACGCCCAACCACGTCGAGGGGATGACCATCGGCGGGCGGACCATCTCTGCCACGCACGAGGCGGAGATGTGGTGCCGCGCGCAGTACTCGTGCCTCGTCACCGGCCAGGTGGCCGGCACGGCGGCAGCGCTGGCCGCGGCGTGCGGCGTGTCGCCGTCGTCGCTCGACGTGGCGGCGCTGCAGCGGGCGCTCGTGGCAGCGGGGGTGGACATCGGGGAAGCTGGCGAGCGGGTGGCAGCGCAGCGCCGGAGCGCCAGCGCGACGCCGTGATCAACGTGGGGCCGAGGGATCTCTCATGGACGCGCGATTGAGGAAGCTGTGCCTGATGCTGGCCTGCACGGTCGCCGCGACGAGCACGCGGGCGGAGACGCAGGGCATCGAGAAGCGCGACGTCAAGATCGCGGTGGGCAGCAAGGTCGGCCTCTTCTTCCTGCCGACGATGCTCGCGGAGTACCTCGGCTATTACAAGGACGAGGGGCTGAACGTCCAGATCGTCGATCTCGGCTCGGGGGGCAAGGCGCTCGAGGCGCTCGTCGGCAAGAGCGTCGACGTGACCAGCGGCGCGTACGACCACACCGTCCAGCTGAACGCGAAGAACATTCCGCTCGAGGCGTTCGTGCTCCAGGCGAAGCTCGCGGACTACGCCGTCGGGACCGTCAAGGGGAAGATCCCCGACTACAGATCGCCGAAGGACCTCAAGGGCAAGAAGATCGGCATCTCGTCACCCGGCGCGGGCAGCGACATGTTCCTGAAGCTGGTCCTGGCCAAGTCCGGCGTGAAGCCCGAGGACGTCAGCGTCATCAGCGTCGGGCTGGGCTCGGCCGCGGTCGCGGCCGTACAGCGAGGCGAGCTCGACGCCATCGCCAACAACGACCCGGTGCTCACGGTCCTGCAGGAGAGCGGCGACATCAGGGTCATCGCCGACGCGCGCACGCCGGAAGGCTCCAAGGAGTACTACGGGAGCGAGACGTACCCCGCCGGCTGCTTCTTCGCATACTCCGACTTCATCAAGGACAACCCCAACACGGTCCAGGGGCTGACCAACGCCATGGTCCGGACGCTTCGATGGCTGCACCAGGCCACGCCCGACCAGGTCATGAAGGTGCTCCCGAAGGAGTTCGCCGGCGGACACCCTGCGATCCTGCGGAAGATGCTGCTGAAGCTGCTGCCGACGTACTCGCCGGATGGCGTGTTCCCCGCCGACGGCGGCGAGGTCGCCTATCGCGCGCTCGCCCAGTTCTACCCGAGCGTCCGCGCCGCGAAGATCGACGTGAGCAGGACGTTCACCAACGCGTTCGTCCAGAGGGCGCTCGCCAACAAGTGATTCCCAGACCCCGTTCGCGCCCCACGACAGGCTCGCGCGAGCGGGCGCGCCGGCCGCAAGCCGTGGAGGTGAAATGGCGCTCATGGAGTTGCACACGGCCCTGCCGCCCCGCCGCGCGGATTCGCCCGTCCCCGCCGTGGCGTTTCGCGGGATCACCTGCCGCTTCCCAGGCGCCGGAGCGACGCCCGCGACGTACACCGCGGTCGAGAACACCACTCTCGATGTCGCGGAGGGTGAGTTCGTCTCGGTCGTAGGGCCGACCGGCTGCGGGAAATCGACCCTGCTCAACGCGGCGGCCGGCCTGCTCGAGCCGGCCGCTGGCACCGTGGAGATCTTCGGCAAGCCGCTGGTGGGCGTGAACACCGCCGCCGGATACCTGTTCCAGGCGGAGTCGCTCATGCCGTGGCGCTCCGCGCTCCGGAACGTCACCGCCGGGCTCGAGTACCGCGGCGTGCCGAAGGCAAGGGCCGTCGAGCAGGCCACGCTCTGGCTCGAGCGCGTCGGCCTCACCGGGTTCGAGCATCGCTACCCCCACCAGCTCTCGGGTGGCATGCGGAAGCGCGTCGCGCTGGCGCAGACGCTCATCCTGGACCCGCACATCCTGCTCATGGACGAGCCGTTCAGCGCGCTCGACGCGCAGACGCGCGTGCTGATGGAGAACGAGCTGCTCGAGCTGTGGGGCGCCAACCGCAAGTCGGTGCTGTTCATCACCCACGATCTCGAGGAGGCCATCTCGATGTCCGATCGCGTCATCGTCCTGTCGGCCGGCCCCGGGAGCCACCCCATCGGCGAGTTCGTCGTCGACCTCGCTCGCCCGCGCGACGTCTCGGAGATCCGTCACACCAAGCGCTTCGTCGAACTCCATCGCGACATCTGGACCGTCTTGAAGGAAGAGGTGCTGAAGGCCTATGCCCACACTCGACAGAGGTGACGGAAGGCGCCGCCTGCGCGCTCGCGGTGCCAGGCTCCGCCTGTATCAGCTGGTCGTATTCGTGGCGCTCGTCCTGCTCTGGTACGCGCTGACAGAGGCGGCGGTCCTGCCCAAGTTCTTCTTCGGCGAGCCGGTCGCCGTCGCCAGCCGGCTCCGGGACTGGCTCGGCGCGGGCGAGATCTATCACCACGTCGGGGTCACGCTCGTCGAGACGCTCCTCGCGTTCGCGCTCGGCTCGACGCTCGCCCTCGTCATCGGCCTGTGGCTCGCGTTGAACCCGACCGCATCCGCGCTGGCGGACCCGTACATCAAGGGACTGAACTCGATGCCACGCGTGATCCTGGCGCCGATCTTCGCCGTCTGGTTTGGGTTGGGGATCTGGTCGAAGGTGGCGCTCGGGATCACCCTGGTCTTCTTCGTCGTCTTCTTCAACGTGTATCAGGGCATCCGCGACGTCAGCCCGGTGGTGCTGGCGAACTCGCGCATGCTCGGCGCCAACAAGCGGCAGCTCCTCCGCACGGTCTACCTGCCGTCGGCGACGACCTGGGTCTTCTCGAGCCTGCACACCTCTGTCGGGATGGCCTTCGTCGGCGCCGTCGTCGGCGAATACCTCGGCTCCTCGGCGGGGGTGGGATACCTCATCCTCCAGGCTGAGGGCGTCTTCGACATCAACACCGTCTTCGCGGGCATCATCGTCTTGACGGTGTGTGCCCTCGTGCTCGATGCCGTCGTCGGCGCGGTGGAGGAGCGCCTCCTCTTCTGGCGCCCGTCACAGCCGACGGGCGAGGCTCACGCGACGTGACGGGCACGGCCATGTTCGACGGTTTCACGCACAGCGAGGTCCGTACCGCCGGCGCGACGATCAACGTCCTTCGCGGCGGCGAAGGGCCGCCGCTGCTGCTGCTGCACGGTTATCCGCAGACGCTCGCGATGCTTCGGCGAAGAAGGGTCTGATTCACGGGAGCTGGGATGATCCCAGCGACATCGTTGTCGCCGCCGCGGCGAGAGTCAGGCAGAGGTTTGCCGCAGTGGAATATCCAGCCAATCGAGGAATGCCGGGTCGTACCGCTCCTCGACAATTTTGGTGCCGGACGAAATAAGCTCCGAGAACCGGGAGCTTAGGAGTGGAGGTGCCGGGAATCGAACGCGGTTCTATGTGTGGAGACGATCTCGTGGAAGCGCGGGATCTCGCCCGAGATAGGCGCGGTTGCGGATGCTAGCATGCATTCGGCGCGACGCATCCACACGGCTCCGATACAGGCTCCTGCTGGAAGACGTGTAGCCCCGGAGACCCGAGAAGACCGGCCGTCCCGAGCCTGGCCACCAGCGGCGACCTGGGCCTTCACGCCCGACGGGCCCGGTGAGCGTTGCGGCTCCCGGGGTCCGCGGGCGCGGCCACGAGGGACCTCCAGGAGCGGTCAGGCGGGCGTGGACGGGGCCGGCGCGAAGGTCTCGTCGAGCACGACGGGCGGGAGCGGCGCCGGGCGGGTGAGGAGCGCGAGCGTCGCCTCGAGCACCCGCCGCTGCTGCGTCCCGTCGCCGGGGGCGCCGATGGGCGCGCCGCGCGGCAGGCGCGTGAACGTGACGCGTGGCGGGTTGACGAGCCGGGCCACCGCGTCGCGCCAGGTCGTCATCGTGGTGGCGATCCCCTCGACCTGGAGCGCGCGGGCGAGCAGGCTCACGGCCTGCGTGCAGAGCGGTCAGACGGGGACGAGCAGGGCGGCGTCGGCCTCCTGCCGGCGGGCCAGGGCGAGGAGCGGCGGTGCGACCTCGTCGACGACCCGGCGCACGTCGGGGAGGTAGCCGCTGAAGCTGAAGGCGGTCGGCGCCAGCTCGCCGACGGCGCCCTCGCGGACGAGCGCCTCCAGGTGGCGAAGCGGCAGGACCGCCTGCACGTCCCGGTCGACGAAGGCGTGGTCGTAATGGTCGTGCGCGAAGGCGAGCCGCTCGAGCGGGAGCGACACCGGGAAGGTGCGGTGCGACGGGTCCCCGAGCGGGTTGGGGGCGTCGAAGGGCGGCTGCTCGCCGCGGACGTAGGCCCCCGAGGAGGTGACGACCAGGAGGCGCGAGCGGGCCAGGGCGACGGGCGCGCCGGGGACGGGCGCCTCGTTCCGGGCGTACTGGTACTGCTTCCAGTCGAACTCACCCGTGGCCCGCTGCCGCGCGAGCCAGCCCGCCTCGAACTGCTCACCCCAGGCCGTCCGCCGCTCGAGGATCTCCATGGCGCCGAGTCTAAACCAAGGTTCGTGAATCGCGATCGGCGGCGAGGCCGTGGACCGCAGGAAGAAAGTTGAAAGGGAAGTGACCTGCCTGGGTTCTTCGGACCACGGGAACCTAGAGAACGGCCTCTCCCAGGTGGTGTGGTGCTGACTGCTCGTGAAGCGTCTTGAACTCCAGGGGCGTGAGGTAGCCCAGGCTCGAGTGCGGGCGGACCTCGTTGTAGTGCTGCCTGCTCGGCGACAATTACACCTCCCCACCGGCGACAACTACACCTCCCCATCACTGAGGCCCGCCGGAACCTAGCCCCACCCACGTGCTTTCGCGGCAGAACGTGGCCGGGTGA
>JAJYGO010000355.1 GCA_021785115.1 Chloroflexota bacterium
AGCAGCCCCCAGCCGGCGTCGCCCGGATCCCGCTGATCAAGCTCGTGGCCTCCGCGATCACGATCGGCTCCGGCGGCTCGGGCGGTCGCGAGGGGCCCACGGCCCAGATCGGCGCCGGCTTCGGCAGCTTCCTCGCCCGCTTCCTCGACCTCGACGCCCGCGACGCGCGGATCGCGGTGGCGACCGGCATGGGCGCGGGCATCGGCGCCATCTTCCGCGCCCCGATGGGCGGCGCGATCCTGGCCGCGGAGATCCCGTACCAGGACGACCTCGAGGCCGATGCCCTGATCCCGGGGTTCGTCGCGTCGATCGTGTCGTTCTCGGTGTTCGGCGCGTTCATCGGCTTCGCGCCCATCTTCGGGGACGTCGCGTCGGCCGGGTTCACCGACCCGCGCCAGCTCGCCTACTACGCACTGATCGGGCTCGTCGCGGGGGTCTTCGGGCGGCTCTACATCGGCAGCTTCTACGGCGCCACCCACTGGTTCGCGCGCTGGACGCTGCCGCGCGAGGTGCGCCCCGCCATCGCGGGCTTCATCGTCGGCTGCATCGGGATCTTCATGCCGGGCGTGCTCGGCACCGGCTACGGCTGGGTCCAGGCCGGCCTCGACCGGACCACGCTGCTGGGCCTGCCGCTGTGGGTGGTCCTGCTGCTCCCGCTGGGCAAGATCATCGCCACCTCGCTGTCGATCGGCTCCGGCGGATCGGGCGGCATCTTCGGCCCCGGCATGGTGATCGGCGGCCTGCTGGGCGCGGGCGTGTGGCGGCTGCTCGAGGGCGTCGCGCCGGCCGTCCCGGCCGACCCGTCGGGCTTCGTGATCGTGGCCATGATGGCCCTGTTCGGCAGCATCGCCCACGCGCCGCTGGCGGTGATGCTGATGGTGGCCGAGATGACCGGCAACCTCGCCATGCTGGCGCCCGCCATGCTGGCGATCGGCATCGCCATGATCGTCGTCGGCCCGCGGACCATCTACGCGTCGCAGCTGCGGGGCCGCTCGGAATCGCCCGCCCACCAGTTCCGGTTCGCGATGCCGCTCCTCTCGTCCATCCCGGCCGGCGACGCGGCCCGCGCGGTCCGGCTCGTGCTCCACGCGTCGGACACGGTCCGCTCGGCGATCGAGCGGCTCACCGGGGCCGACCTGCCGGGCGCCCCGGTGCTCGACCGCGACGGGACGCTCCGCGGCGTCGTGGACCTCGACGCGCTCGTCAAGCAGCCGCCCGAGGTGAAGCTCGCCGACGCGGTGGACTCGACGGCCTCGGTGTCGGTGGACGATCCGCTCGACGACGTGCTGGCGACCCTGGCCGACAGCCACCGAACCTGGGTCCCGGTCACCGGGCCGGACGGCCTCGCCGGCATCCTCTCGGCGACCGACGTCATGGCGGCCTATCGCGCCGCCCTGGCGGCCAACGTGCGCCGGGTGCGGTCGGTGTCGACGAGGGGGGCGATGATCGAGGTTGACGTGCCGGCGGCCTCTCCGCTGGTCGGGGTGACGGTCGCCGCCGCCGGCTGGCCGCCGGACACCGTGCTGGTCACGATCGTCCGCGACGGCCGCACGATCGTGCCGCGCGGCAATGCCGTGCTGCGCGCCGGCGACCGGCTCACGGTGTTCAGCACCGAGGCTGGGCGCGGGCCGCTCGAGGCGATGCTCGGGGGTTCGCCGACGGCCGTCCCCGCCCAGGCGTAGCGCGCTCGCCCGACGTCGCCCGCGGGTCGCCCGACGTCGCCCGCGTGGCGGCCCCTGCCCTGCGGAGCCTCGCAGTCGCTCGGGACGCCTCGCATCCTCGCGGGCCCTCGCATACGCTGAGGGCCCACACGACGTCCGCTGGGAGCTGTGCCCGGAATGTCCGCTGACTGCCTGTTCTGCCGGATGGCCTCCGGCGAGATCCCCGTGCCGAAGGTGCACGAGGACGACCTGGTCTTCGCGATCCGCGACATCAACCCGCAGGCGCCGACCCACGTGCTGGTGATGCCCGTCGCCCACGTGCCCTCGGCGGCAGCGCTCACCGATGCCGACGGCCCCCTGCTGGCCCGGCTGTTCAGCGTGGCCGCGCGGATCGCCGCCGGCGACGGGCTCGAGGCCGGCTGGCGGCTGGTGAGCAACGTCGGCCCCGACGGCGGCCAGACGGTGCCGCACCTGCACCTGCACCTGCTGGGCGGCCGCTCGATGCACTGGCCACCCGGCTGACGGGGCCCGCTCGCCGGCCCACCCGCTCCCCGGGCCCGCCCGCCCGCCGGCCGAGTGAACCGGCCGCGCGATCCGCCGATCCGCTCGCCGGCCGAGTGAACCGGCCGCGCGATCCGCCGATCCGCTCGCCGGCCGAGCGGCGCGGAGCCGGGCCCCGCGCGAGCGACCCGCCCGCCGAGCGGCGCGGCCACGCCAGGCGAGCGTTCACCCGCCCAGCGAGCGGCCGGCGCGGCGGGATGGCACGGCGGATAGCGACGGACAGCGCCGCGCAGCGGGCGTCGTCCCCGCCCTACCGCAGCGGCAGCTCCTGGTCCACGGCTGCCCACGCCCGGACGCGGTCGCGCCTGACCTTGAAGGTGTGCGTCCGCGGGAAGTCGGCCTCCGGCCACAGCCGCCAGCCGGCGATGCGCTGGTTCGGCCCCAGCGCGGCGTTGGCCGCCCGCACGGCGGCGTCGATCGCGGCCCGCATCGCCTCGGGCGGCGCGCTGTTGAGGGCCGGGACGGCGCTCGGGTCGCCCGGGACCGCGTGCGTCTGGGGAGCCAGCACCACGGCCTCGATCCGCCCCGGCCGCGTCTCCAGCGCCACCGAGTCGCGGATCCCGGCCACGCGCAGCGCGTTCTCGATGTCCTCGGGGAACACGTTGAACCCGTTGGGCAGCACGATGATGTCCTTCTTGCGCCCGTGGAGGTGCAGCCGACCCCGCGCGTCGAGCGCCCCCAGGTCGCCCGACCGGTACCAGCCGTCGGGCGTGAGCGCGTCGGCCGTGGCGGCCGGGTCCTGCCAGTAGCCCTTGAACACGGTCGGCCCGGCGAACAGGATCTCCCCGTCGCCGGCGATCCGCATCTTGACGGGCTCCGGCGGCCAGCCGACACAGCCCAGCGGGTGGTCGTTCATGGTGGTGCAGCTGCCGGCCGCGGTCTCGGTGGCGCCGTAGCCCTGGAGCACGATGACGCCCAGGTCCTCCCACGCCTGCTGGAGCGCGGGCGGCAGGAAGGCGCCGGCGGTGGCGAACAGGCGGAGCCCGCCGCCGAGCCGCGCGTGGACGCTGCGGAACAGGGCGCGCCGGGCGGGCATCGGCAGGCGTCGGGCGACGGCGCGCAGCCGGTTGAACGACGCCGTGCGGCCCTCCTTCTCCACCTCCCGCTCGATGGCGCTCCAGAACAGGTCCACCACCTGCGGCACCAGGAGCATCGTGGTCACCCGGTGCTCCGTCATGGCGCTGAAGATCACGCGCGGGTTGCGGGACCGGACGTACAGGATGTCGGCGCCCACCTCGAGCGCGTAGAACAGGCACACGGCCTGCTCGAGCAGGTGCGACAGCGGCAGCAGCGAGACCAGCCGGTGCTCCATGGGGTTGATGATCCGGTGGAACGACGCCACCCCCGCCAGCACGTTGTCGTGGGCGAGCATCACGCCCTTGGGACTGCCGGTGGTGCCCGAGGTGAAGATGAGCTCGAACACCTCGCCGTCGGCGGGGCGCCCCCATGCCCCCAGCTGCGCCTCCCAGTCGGCCGGGAAGGTGGCGTCCGGCTCGGCCGAGAGGTCCTCCAGCAGGGTCGTCGGGAACCGCTCGAGGCCCACCTCGCTGGGGTCGGGGGCGTCCCGCCCCGTGCCCAGCACCAGCCGCACGGCGCCCGACCGCTCCACGATCCGGGTGATCGTGTCGGGTGCCATCCGGGCGTCGAGCGGCACGAAGATCAGCCGCGCGTACATGGCGCCGAAGTACGCGGCCGGCAGGGCGGGCGTGGACGGCGACCAGGTCAGGATCCGGTCGCCGGGCTGGAGCCCCAGCGCGCGCAGGCGCCAGGCGGCGATCCGGCTCCGGCGCAGCAGCTCGGCGTACGACCAGTGCCACACCGTCCCGTCGTCGCGGCGCAGGCCCAGGGCGGGCTTGTGGGCGTAGCGCGCGGCGCTGGTCTCGAGCAGGTCGAGCAGGGTTCCCATCGGTTGATCCTAACGGTGCCGGTCCGCCGTCGCGCGGCGGTGGCAACCCGGGAGAAGCGCGGCCCGGCCGGGCGTTCCGCCTCAGACCGCCTCGCGGCTCACGTGGCGCGTCTCGGGCAGCAGGGCGATGAACGGCAGCGCGAGGAGCGACGCCCCGGCCGCCAGGATCAGCGCGGCCTGGAGGCCCACCGCCTGGCCCAGCGCGCCGACCGCCACGGTGCCCACCGCGCTCGTGATCGTGGTGACGAAGATGCTCAGCCCGACGGCCGTGCTCCGGTTCTCGGGCAGCAGCTCCTGCATCAGCACCAGCTCCACCGGCCCCGCGGTGAGCAGCACGACCCCGGCGATCGCCAGGACCGGCAGGACGGCGGGCCCGGCCGGCAGCGCGAGGGCCACGATCAGCAGCGGCGCCCCCACGCCGGCCGCGATGGCCAGCATCGGGCGGCGCCCGATCCGGTCGGACAGCGTCCCGCCGCTGAACGCGCCGACCGCCCCGCCGATCTCGAACACCGTCACCGCCGCGCCCGCGAGCACCAGGCCGGCCCCGGCGTCGGTGAGGTAGGTGGGGATGAACACCAGCAGCCCGACGGTGGCCATCGACAGCAGCGCGCTCGCCGCCGCCAGCAGGAGGAACGGCCGCTTGACGGCGCCCAGGCCCGCCCGGATGGAGCCCGCGGGGCGCTTGAGGTGGATCTCGGGCCGGCGGGCGAGGCGGGAGAACAGGACCCCCGCGACAAGCACGCCCGGGACGAGGGCGATCCAGCTGCCCGACAGGCCGACGGCCGAGAGCACGAACGCGATCACCAGCGGCCCGATCGCCCGGCCGGATTCGCCGCCGGTCATGAAGATCGACGTCCCCCGGCCCCACTGCGTGCCCGACGACCGCGTGACCAGCGCGGCCGCGGCCGGGTGGAACACGGCCGAGCTCAGCCCCGCCAGCGCCAGGAGCAGCGCCACCACGGCGGGTGACGGCGCGAGGCCGAGCAGCGAGATCGCGACGGCGGTGGCGCCCGGCGCCAGCACGATCCAGTAGCGCGTGTCGGCGCGGTCCGCGATGTGGCCCAGGATCGGCTGGACCGCGGTGGCGACGCGGAACGTGGCGGCCAGCAGCCCGGCCACGGCCAGGCTGATCCCCAGCTTCGGGATGAGCAGCGGCAGCAGAACGCCGGGTAGCTGTCGTGGACGAGGTGCGCCGTCGCCACGGTGACGATCGTGGGCGCGTCGAAGGCGGCCGGCGACGCGGAACCGGGATCGGGGGAGGCGGCGGTGGGCGACTGGCGTGCGGGGGCGGCGGCCATGGAGCGGCCATTGTCGCGCCGATCGCTCCGGCGGCGCAGCCCGATTGCCGATGGTGCGCCACCCGACTGCCGACGGTGCGCCACCCGCGGTGCGGGTGAGCCGTGAGCGCCTGCGGTCTGTCCGCTCGCGCGCCGGGTCGCCGAGCGGACCGAGGCGCCGAAGCGCCCGCCCGGCGAGCCGCCGGCACGCTGCCCGGCGCCGTTCACCCGACGAGCGGGTGGCAGCGCGGCTCGCGCGCCGGGTCACCCGCCCAGGACGAGCTCAGCGCCGCCTCCTGCACGATGCAGCCAGACGCCTATGATGCCGGTGATGGACCGCGACGACCTGGTGCGTCTCCGCCGCGCCCGCGACCGGATGGACCGCGAGTACGCGCAGCCGCTCGACGTCGAGGCCCTGGCGCGCACCGCCTGCATGTCGTCCGGCCACTTCTCGCGCAGCTTCCGCGCCGCCTACGGCGAGACCCCGTACAGCTACCTGATGACCCGCCGGATCGAGCGCGCCATGGCCCTGCTGCGGCGCGGCGACCTGTCCGTGACCGACGTCTGCTTCGAGGTCGGCTGCTCGTCGCTGGGCACCTTCAGCACCCGCTTCACGGAGCTGGTCGGGGAGACGCCGAGCGCCTACCGGGCGCGCGACCACTCGTGGTCCGAGCCGCTGCCCGCCTGCCTGATGCGCGTCGCCCTGCGCCCGGTCAGGAAACGAGAAGCGGCTCCGTCGGGACGCGACTAGAGTCCGGCCATGGACGTGAGACTGCAGCACTGCTTCCTGTCGGTGGACGATCACGAGAAGGCGATCGCGTTCTACCGCGACGCCCTGGGCTTCGAGGTCCGCAACGACGTCAAGGCCTACGGCACCATGCGCTGGACCACGATGGGGCCGCCCTCGCAGCCGGACGTGAGCGTGGTCCTGGAGCCGCCCGCCGCCGACCCGGGCATCTCCGACGCCGACCGGGAGGCCCTGCGCGACCTGCTCGCCAAGGGGCTCCTGGGGCGGCTGAACCTCACCACCGCCGATGTCGATGCCGTCTTCGACCATGTGCAGGCCACCGGCGCCGAGGTGGTCCAGGAGCCGATGGACCAGGCCTATGGCGTCCGCGACTGCGCGTTCCGCGACCCGGCCGGCAACCTGATCCGGATCAACCAGCCCCGCCGCTGATCGGGATCCCCCGGCTCGGGTCGGCCCCACCCGCGCCCGCCCCGGACGCAGCCCACCAGGCGGCGAGCGGCTCGCGCATCTCGCGGTACCCGATGTCCGCGATCTCCTCGAGGTGCTCGAACCCCATGAGGCTCCACTCGCCGAGCCGGGGCTGCAGCCGGAGCACCCGCGGGTCGTCGTCCGGGGCACGGTTCCTCAGGTGTCGGGTCCCGGCCATCACGGTCTTCATCGCGATCTCGCCGATGGAGGGCACGCGGGGGCGGGTGCGGAACGGGAGCACCCGGTCGAGGAGCAGCCGGAGGCCCGACACGTCTGCGTCGATCGGGTCGAAGGGGAGCGAGTCGGGGGGAGGCGAGACCTCGATCGCGATGATCGGGCCTGCGCCGACCCGCCGGCGCATCTCGTCCACGGGAAGGTTGTCCAGGATGCCGCCGTCGACCAGGAGGTCGCCGTTGCGGACGATCGGCGGCAGCACCATCGGCAGCGAGATGCTCGCGCGGACGGCCTCGACGACCGACCCTCGGGTCTGCACGACGCGCTCCGCGCGCGACAGGTTGGTGGCGATCGCGAAGTAGGGGAGCCACAGGTCCTCGATGGGGATCCCGGGCCGGACCAGGTGCTCGAGCGTCCGGCCGATCAGCCGGCCGCGGAGCACCGAGACGACGGGGACGGTGTAGTCGCGCAGATGGCGCACGAGGGGCAGGGCATCCGCCCGGACCGCCGCCGCCGTTCGCCGGTCCGCGATGGCCGCGCCGACGAGCGCGCCCTGCGAGGTGCCGCCGACCAGGTCGATGGGGATGCCCAGCTCCTCGATCGCCCGGAGCGCTCCCAGATGCGCCCAGCCCCTCGCCCCGCCGCCGCCGAGCACCAGACCGACGCTCCGGCCGGTCACCCACCGCCCCACGCGGGCGACATCGGCGCCGCTGCCGGCGCGGACGTGGAGATGGTCAACGCCCGGGCGCGGTGCGAGCCAGCGCACGGTCCCGCTCGGGCTCCGGCCGTCCGGGTGGCGGACGACCAGCGTCACCCGCGGTCCACTGTGCTCGCGGGGCGAGAACACGGCGGCGTCGACGGCTCCCGGTCCCGGATCCTCGTCCGCATCGGCCAGCAGCAGCACCTCATCGGCGTGGCGGAGCGCCGCGTCGTTCCACGGCGTCCACCCGGGCTCGCCGGGGCAAACGAGCACGCGCCCCGTCGGTCCGCGGTGCTCGAAGGCGGCAGCGAGGTCGGCGCCGCGGGCCTGCCCGGGGAGGACGGTCTCCACCGGGACGCGGACGCCGATCGCCTCGGCCAGCTCCCGCGCGTAGGCCACGGCGTCGACCGCGCCGAGCGCGAACACCGCCACGGTGCTGTCCGTGTCGGCCGCAGTCCCCCGCTGCACGGTGAAGCGCCGCAGGCGGCCGGCGAGGAACCGCATGATCGGCAGCGCTGCCTCGGGGTTCGACCGCAGGAGCGCGTCGAAGTCGCTCGCGCCGATGCGGGCGACCACCGTGTCGCGCACCGCGTACACGGTGGCCGAGCGATCCTCACCGGTGAGCAGCGCCAGCTCGCCCACGATCTCCCCGCGCACGACGTCCGCGAGGACCTCGTCCGCGCCGTCGTCGTGGCGGACCACGCGGAGGCGCCCGCTCAGGACGAGGTACGCGGAGTCGGCCGGGCTGCCCTGGCGGAACACGGTCGCGCCCGCCGGGACCCCGGCGACGGTCGCGAGCCGCGCGATCGACGCCGCGACCCCGCCGTCGCCGAACAGCAGCAGGGCGGCGGCCCGGAGACTCTGCCTGTGGTCCTCCGATGCCGGGCCGCCCGCGCCTCGTACACCCGCGGGGCGATCGCCCCCGCCTGCCGGCCCCTCCGGCCCCTCGATCACGGCCGCTCGCCGGAGGCGGCCCCACCGTCGTCCGGGAGCGCCGGCCTCACCGCCCGCCCCGCGCTTGCGGCGGGATGCGGGGACCGGGCGGTCAGCGTGATCCTGAGGCCCGGCCGCGCCACGGTGACCCGCGGCCGGATCCCGGTATAGGCCGCTCGGAGCGCCGGGCGGCGAGCCGTGGGCAGGTGGGTGAGGAGCACGCGGCGGGCGCCAGCCTCCCGTCCGATCGCCACGGCCTCGTCGGCCGTCAGGTGGCCGCGCGGCTGCACGTCCTCGGCGGCATGCTCGAGCGTCGCCTCGGCGACCAGGAGGTCCGCGTCGCGGGAAGCCTCCACGAGCGCCGGGTTCGGCCCGGTGTCGCTCGAGACGACGACCCGCGGGTGCCCGCCCGGGCCCGCGACCACGACCCCCCACGCGTCCACGTAGTGCTGCGACGGCACGAACGAGACCGCCAGGTCGCCGACCTCGACGGAGGCCGCCGGGTCGTACTCGCAGAGGTCGAGCGCCCGCGAGAAGAAGTCGGCGCCCTCGCAGATGGCCGCGGCGAGGCCCTCGAGCTGCTGGCGCCCGCCGGGGGGGAGCAGGACCGGGACGCGCTCCCCGGTGACGCCGATCCACGGCAGGCCGTACCGGTACGAGACGAGGTCGAGGTAGTGGTCCGCGTGGAAGTGGGTCACCAGGATGGCGGACAGCGCATACGGGTCCATGATCCGCCCGAGCTGCGGCACGACTCCTACCCCGATGTCGAGGAGCAGGCTCGTCCCGCGCGAGCGGACCAGCAGCCCGGAGCCCTGCCCGTCGGGCTGGGGGGCCGACGGCGCCGCGCCGAGGACGATGACCTCGAGGCTGCCGTCTGCGACCGCCCCGCTCGAGCCAGGCCTCACGTGGCGTCGCCCTGGAGGACGGGCGCTGCGCCCTCGGCGCGCGGCGTGCGGAGGTCGAGCAGGTCCTCCTGGCCCAGCCCGGCGAGGCGGGGCAGGTCGACCGCATAGCGCTCCGTGAGGCGACGGCTCATCGTCGCCAGGATGATGTGGCTGACGGCCTCGTTCGCCATCAGGCCGCGGAGGACCTCGGCGGGGACCTCCAGCACCGTCGTCGGCTCGGTCGCCACCACGTCGGCCGTCCGCGGGCGTCCCGTGATCGCGGCCACCTCGCCGAAGTAGTCGCCGGTGACGAGGGTGGCGAGGTTCCGGTACGAGCCGTCGTCGCGCGGGTGCCCGACGAGGACCTGGCCGTCGAGGATGAAGTAGGCGGCGCGGCTCGTCTCGCCGTGGGACACGATCCGGACGCCCGGGGCCGCCTCGCGGACCAGCGAGCGGTCGAGCAGCGCGCCCCGGTCGCGGTCGCCGAGGCCCTGGAGGGCCGGGAGGTGCCCGAACATGCGGTCGAGGTCCTCCAGGGTCGGCATGCGGCCAACCGTCAGGCCGCCCGTCGCCGGCGCGGCGCGGAGCATCGCCACCGAGCGGCGCCACGCGGCCGCGGGCTGACCGAGTCCCGGGAGGACCAGCGCGAACAGGCCCGCGCCGACCAGCAGCACCGCACTCATCATCACCAGGTAGCGCACATCGACGATGTCGGCCAGGCCCGCCAGGCCCATGCCGGCGAGGAAGACGATGTCGCGCTGGACGAAGTAGGCGCTGTTGACCCGCCCCCGGAGATCACGCGGGGTGTGGCGCTGGATGATCAGGCGCTTGCCGACGTTCCCCGGAGCGTTGGCGAACCCCGAGATCATGACCAGCAGGATCGCGAAGGGAACGGACGAGGTGCTCGCGTACAGGATCCCGGTCGCGCCCATGGCCAGGAACGAGAGGGCCAGCCACTGGCCCTCCCGAAGCCGATCGACGTAGTTCGCCATGAGGAGGCTGGCGGCGACGAAGCCGACCGAGGTCAGCCCTTCCTGCAGGCTGTACTCGAA
This sequence comes from Chloroflexota bacterium, assembly GCA_021785115.1. The sequence continues at coordinate 10,365 of JAJYGO010000355.1, forward strand.
CTCGGTGGCGTGCAGCGCGCGCTCCGAGAACGGCAGCAGGAGCGAGTTCCAGATCCCGACCCCCAGGGCGTAGATCGCCATGGCGACGACCAGCGAGCGGAGGATCGGCGTGTGGAAGAGGTAGCGGAGGCCCGTTCGCAGGTTCGACGACACGGACGAGACGCTCGACGCGAGGTCGGGCATCGCCGTCACGGGGAGACGCGCCAGGAAGACGCACCCGGCCGAGAAGACGAACGTCGCCGCGTCGATGCGGAACGCCCAGTCGATGCCGATCGTCGAGGAGATGAGGCCGGCCGCCGCGAACCCGATGGCATTGGACCCGAACGAGCTGATGGACATGAGCGCATTCGCGGCGCCGAGCTCCTCGTCCGGCGCGAGCTCGGGCAGGATGGCCTCGAAGGCCGGGTCGAAGAACGTCGTTATGGCGCTCGCGAGCAGGATGACGACATAGAGCCACGCGATGTGCAGGGCGACCAGGGCCGGGACGAGGAGGACCAGCAGGCCCCGGAGCAGATCCGAGACCATGAGGATCCGCTTGCGGTCCACGCGGTCGACATAGACGCCGGCGATCAGGCCGATGAGAAGGTTCGGGATCACCGTGGCCATCAGCGTGAGGGCAACCGAGAGGGCCGAGCCGGTCAGCCGGTAGACGAGGATCCCTGCCGCGATCGACGTCAGGGCGCTCCCGATCGTCGAGACCAGCTGGCCGGTCCACAGGAGGGCGAAGTTTCGTCGGCGTAGGACGGCGAACGGGCCTGGCCTTGCTCCGGGGACGCTGCTCGCCATGCCGACCCTCCAACAGCTGGCCGGGACGCCAGCCACCTACCGCTCAGACCTCGGGCCGCAGGATACGGGCCGGGCGCGGTGGCTGCACGGATTGTGCTGCACGTCGCCTCGCGGCGGAAGCCGTCGCTCCATCGCCCGATCCGAACCTGTCGTTATGATCCGCGGGTGGACGAGCAGCTGGTGCCCCCGGTGGGCTCCCCCGCGTCGAGGGGAAGCGGGCTGATCCCGTACCTGCCGCGGATGGCGGTCCGGTGGGCGGCCGAGGCCCCTGAGCGCCTCGTGCGCGAGGAGGACGGCTCGCTCGTCTTCGTGGACATCTCCGGCTTCACCAAGATGTCCGAGCGCCTCGCCCGCCACGGCCGGATCGGCGCCGAGGAGGTCACCGAGGTCCTCGGGGGCGTCTTCGCCCGGCTCCTCGCGGTCGCCTACGCCGAGGGCGCCGGGCTGCTCAAGTTCGGCGGCGACGCGCTGCTGCTGTGGTTCGCCGAGGGCGGCCATGCGACCCGCGCCGTCCGGGCCGCCCACGGCATGCGCGCCGCCCTGCGCTCGACCGGCGCGCTGGCCACGACCGCCGGCGCCGTCAGGCTCCGGATGTCGATCGGGGTCAACAGCGGCCGGTTCCAGTTCTTCCTCGTCGGCGGCTCGCACCGCGAGCTGCTCGTGGCCGGCCCGGCGGCGACCGGGACCGTCCGGATGGAGTCCGCGGCGACGGCGGGCGAGATCCTGCTGAGCCCGACGACGGCGTCGCACCTGCCGAGCCGCCTGGTCGGGAAGGCGAAGGGCCCGGGCTGGCTGCTCAGGTCGGCGCCCCACGGGCCGAGCGGTTCCGGCACGGATTCGGCGCTGCCGGCGCACCTGCCCGACCTCGAGCTGTACCTGCCCCTGGCGCTCCGCGAGCCGATCCGGGCCGGGCCCGAGCCCGAGCACCGGTCGGCGACCGTCGCGTTCGTCCACTTCGACGGCACCGACGGGCTCATCGAGCGCGACGGGCCTGAGGCGGCGGCCGCCGCCCTCGACGAGGTCGTGCGCGACGTCCAGGCGGCCGCCGACGAGCACGGCGTGTGCTTCCTGGCCTCGGACGTGGACGCCGACGGCGGCAAGCTCATCCTGACCGCCGGTGTGCCCCGGATGCTGGGGGACGACGAGGAGCGGATGCTGCTGGCGCTCCGCCGCATCGCCGAGGGCGAGCGCCGGCTGCCGGTCCGCGTCGGCGTCAACCGCGGCCCCGTGTTCTCGGGCGACGTGGGCCCGCCGTACCGGCGGACGTACACGGTCATGGGCGACCCGGTCAACCTCGCCGCGCGGCTGATGGCCAGGGCGGCCCCGGGCCAGGTCCTCGCGACGGCCGCGGTCCTCGAGGGCTCGGCGACGCGCTTCGAGACCGCCGAGCTCGAGCCGTTCCTGGTCAAGGGCAAGGCCCGGCCGGTCCACGCCTGGGCCGTCGGGCCGCGCATCGGGCGGCCGAGGCGGACGGCGGCCCAGGACCTCCCGCTCACGGGCCGCGACGCGGAGATCGGAA
>JAJYGO010000440.1 GCA_021785115.1 Chloroflexota bacterium
TACGGCGTGGCCGCCATCGCCCGGTTCCCGCTGGTCGGCGGGGCCTTCGATCCGACCTGGCTCCTGAGCATGGTCGTGTGGACGGGCGCGTTCGCGCTCGGGGCGATGCTGCTGTTCCGGCGCGATACGCGCCGCGTCTGAAGACCTGGCACCACGATCTGCGTCGCCTTCGAGTGCCGGGACGAGGTCGCAGGGCCGCGCCGCACCCTCAGAGCCCGTCACCACAAGGACGGTTCCGGGAACCTGGTTCGGCCGCCGGATCACCCAGGCCTGTACAGTGATGACACGGCACCCACGGTGGCGCCCGTGATGGGGGGCACGATGGCGACGTCGATCCAGCTGGTCTTCGACACCGGGGACCCGGACAGGGAAGCGCACTTCTGGGCGGCCGCGCTGGGATACGTGCTCCAGCCGCCGCCCGCCGGCTTCGACACGTGGGCCGCGTTCCTGGATGCCCAGGCGATCCCCGAGGAGCGGCGGAACGACGCCTCGGCCATCGTGGATCCCGATGGGCGGGGGCCGCGGATCTACTTCCAGAAGGTTCCCGAGGGGAAGACGGCGAAGAACCGCATGCACATGGACCTGAACGTCTCCGGCGGCGGAGGTGTCGGGCTGGCCGAGCGCAGAACGCGCGTCGATGCCGAGGTTGCCCGGCTCAAGGGCCTGGGAGCGACCGACGCGCGGGGCGCGATGGAGCAGGACGGCGAGTACTGGGTGCGCATGAACGACCCGGAGGGCAACGAGTTCTGCGTCCAGTGACCGACCAGCGGTGCGGCGCGTCCGATCCCGCGGCGACGGCAAGTCCTGCCATCGACGCTCACTGCCAGGGAGCCCTCGCCATGCACCGGATGCCATCACCATGAAGCTGACGGCCTCGATGATGCTGACCCTGGACGGCGTGTACCAGGGCCCCGGCGACGTGGACGAGGATCGGCGCGACGGTTTCGAGCGCGGGGGATGGACGGCGTCGCACGCCGACAGGGAGTTCTGGCCCGTGCTGGTCGAGATGTTCGAGCGCGCGGACGCGCTGCTCCTCGGGCGCAGGACCTGGAAGATCTGGCAGTCGTACTGGCCCCTGCATGACGACAACCCGATCGGCCACAGGATCAACGAGCTGCCCAGGTACGTGCCGTCGACCACGTTGCGGGACCCGACATGGCAGAACACCCACGTCATCGGCGGCGACGTCGAGGCGGCGGTGCGCGAGCTCAAGGCGAGGCCCGGCGGTGAGCTCCAGGTCCATGGCAGCGGCGCATTGCTCCGCTGGCTCCTCGACCGTGACCTCGTCGACGAGCTCAACGTGCGTCTGTACCCGGTGGTGTTGGGCGACGGGCGTCGGCTCTTCCCGGAACGGGGCCAGACGCAGAACCTGACCCTCCTGGAGTCGCGGTCGCTCCCGTCCGGCGTGATGCTCCTGACCTATCGACCGGCCGGGATCCGGCCGCATCACAGCACACTCATGCTCGAAGGGGAGATCGTTCCATGCAGTGGGTCACCCGCGAACACCCTCACACCGACCGAATCGCCTGCCCCTGGCTGATTCACAACTTCATCGATCGGGACGCGGAGATCGTCTACGTCCCGCGCGACGAGGTCCTGCCCTACGCCGAGCGGACCGGAGCGATCAGTTTCGACGCGCCGGGGGCGCGCTACACGCACCGCGACGGGCTCTGCTCGTTCGAGGTCATCGTCGACGAGTACGGGCTGGGGGCCGACCCCGCGCTCGCGCTCGTCGCGAAGATCGTTCACGGGGCGGACATCACGGCCGACGCGGACATCACGCCGCAGTCGCGGGGGCTGGAGGCGATCGCGCGCGGCTTCATGGATCTCGACGTCGGCGACCAGGAGCAGCTGCGCCTCGAACTGCCGGTCTACGACGCGCTCTACGCCTGGGCGAAGCGCCAGGTCGCTGCGGAGGGATGAGCCTTCCAGCAGGACGATGACGATCGCCACGCGGACGAGGAGCCGCCCGCAGGGACTGGGAGCCACAATAGGCTCGTGCCGCCGTCGATCCACGGGCGCGACGCCCGCCTCCTCTTCGCGACACGCGGCCTGCGCATGTTCGGCTATGGCTTCGTGTCGGTCGTGCTCGTGCTCTACCTCGCGGCGCTCGGCATCGACACAGCGGCGATCGGCCTGCTCCTCACGCTGACCCTGGCCGGTGATGCGGTCATCTCGCTGTGGCTGACGACCCACGCGGATCGGGTCGGACGCCGCCGTGTCCTGCTCGCCGGCGCGCTCCTCATGTGCCTGGCCGGTCTCGGGTTCGCCGCGACCGACGCGTTCGCAGTGCTCGCGCTCGCCGCAACCGTCGGCGTGATCAGCCCGTCGGGAAACGAGGTCGGCCCCTTCCTCGCCGTCGAGCAGGCGTCCCTCGCCCAGACCATCCCCGATCGGGCCCGGACGTCCGTGTTCGCCTGGTTCAACCTCGTGGGGTCGTTCGCGACCGCCACGGGTGCTCTGGCCGGAGGTGGCCTCGCCGGGGCCCTCATCGCATCGGGCGTGAGGTCGGTCGACGCCTATCGCGGCATCATCGTCGGCTATGCGATCCTCGGGCTGCTGCTCGGCGTTCTCTTCACGCGGGTCTCGCCGGCGGTCGAGGTCCCGGACGCGCCGGACGTCTCCGTCGCACGGCGCCTCGGGCTCCACCGCTCCCAGCGCACCGTCGCGAAGCTGTCGGCACTGTTCGCGCTCGACGCGTTCGGCGGCGGCTTCGTCGTGCAGAGCCTCATCGCCTACTGGTTCCGCGTGCGCTTCGGAGCGGATCCCGCCATCATCGGCGGCATCCTCTTCGGCGCGAACCTGCTCGCGGGCCTCTCGGCGCTCCTCGCGGCCCGGATCGCGGCTCGTATCGGGCTTGTCCGGACGATGGTGTTCACACACCTGCCGTCGAACGTGCTCTTGATCATGGTGCCGCTCATGCCGACGCTGCCGCTCGCCGCGCTCGTGCTGCTCGCGCGGTTCTCGATCAGCCAGATGGACGTCCCGACCCGGCAGTCCTACACGATGGCCGTGGTTGAGCCCGACGAGCGGTCGGCCGCCGCCGGCGTGACCGGTATCGCCCGGAGCATCGGGGCCGCGCTCGCGCCCCTGGCCTCGGCCCCCCTCATCGGCGGCGTGGTGCTCGCGAGCCTGCCGTTCGTGATCTCGGGCGGACTGAAGATCGTCTACGACCTGCTGCTCTACCGCAGTTTCGTGTCGGGGCCGGCGTGCTCGCGCCCCTGCAGATCCCAGGGAGGAAGCCCATGAGCCACTCTGGTCGCGGCGTCATGCCGGACAACGGCGTCATCACGCTGCCCAGTCCGTACGCTGTCGACGAGACGATCGAGCGCATCGAGCGGGCCCTGGCGGACCGGGGGCTCGCGGTCTTCTGCCGCATCGACCACGACGGTGAGGCCGCACGAGTGGGACTGGCCATGCCGCCCACGAAGGTGCTGCTGTTCGGCAACCCCAGGGCGGGCACTCCGCTCATGGTGGCCGCGCCGTCGGCCGCCATCGACCTGCCACTCAAGGTGCTCGTGGCCGAGGACTGCGACGGCCGCGTGTGGGTCTCGTACAACAGCCCCGCCTACCTGCAGGAACGCCACGGCCTGTCGGACGAGCTGATCGCGAAGGTGGCCGCCGCCGGTCCGGTGCTGGAAGCGGCCATCGGCTGAGTTCGGCACCGCTCATGGCCTGGCCCGAACTCATGGACGGAAACTTCCGGACGACGCCGGACGGCCGCCGCGTCCGCAGCCGGGTAGGATCGATCAGCACCGCGTGTCCGCCGCGGTACCACCGGACACTGAGGGGGCAGGCGATGAGCGCGATCGACTTCAACCGGATCGAGGTCCTGACGTTCGACACGTACGGCACCCTCATCGACTGGGAGCGCGGCATCCTCGATGCGCTGCAGCCCATCCTCGCCGCCCACGATCCCGACGCGAGCGACGACGAGCTGCTCGAACGGTACGCAAGCCACGAGGCGGAGGCCGAGCGAGGCATCTACCGCACGTATCGCGAGGTACTGGCGTGGTCCGTGCGCGCGGTGTGCGCGGACCTCGGCGTCGATCCCGCGGACCAGGCGGTGGCGGAGTTCGCAGCGTCGGTGGGCGCGTGGCCGGCGTTCCCGGACACCGCGGCCGCCCTGCGCCGGCTCGCCGGGCGCTACCGGCTCGCGGTCATCACCAACTGCGACGACGACCTGTTCGCCCAGTCGAATCGCCGCCTGGGCGTGCACTTCGACTGGGTCGTGACCGCGCAGCAGGCCCGCCGCTACAAGCCCCGGCCCGAGGTCTTCGAGTTCGCCCTTGCCCGGATCGGCGTTCCCCGGGAGCGGATCCTCCACGTCGCACAGAGCCTCTACCACGACCACGTGCCGGCCCATGCGCTCGGGATCGGCACGGCCTGGATCAACCGGCGCCACGGCAGGCCCGGCTTCGGTGCCACGCCCCCGGCCACCGCGACGCCGGACCTGGAGGTCCCGGACATGCGAACGTTTGCCGACGTCGCCCTCGGGGAAGAGGCGCGGACCCCGGGCCAGCGGATCCCGGGCCGGGGGCGCGAACCCGGAGCGCCGCCGGGCAGCTGAAACCGGCTCGCGGGAGCCGCACGACCCCGTGCCCGTGACGCCGCCGGGCTGCTGACCCAGGCCGGCGGGGGCCACTCGACGATGGCGCACGCAGCGCGAGTCGCGACCACCATGCGAGGCCCGTCCGCGCCATCGCACCGGGCCTCGTTCAACGGGATCCGAAGCCCTCCACGGCCACCGCCACGCGCCGGGCCCACTCGCGCCGCGCCGGGTCGGCTCCCCTCGGCCGGGCTGCCATCATCTCGAGGCACTGCAGGGCAGCCAGCAGGGCGAGCCGCTCCAGCGTCTCGCGGTCCCGCCCGACGCCGGCCGCCTCGAGGAACCGGTCGCCGGCGCTGCCCGCCCGTTCGGGATGGTGGACCCGGATCACCCAGGTCCACCACGCGGCGTCGTAGAGCGGGTGGGCCAGGCGCGCCCGCTCCAGGTCGAGCAGCGCGACCACGGTCCCGTCGCGGAGGAGCACGTTCACCGGGGCAAGGTCGCCGTGGACGAAGACGGGCGCCGCGCCCAGCGCACCGGGGATCGCGCCGATGCGCCGCCCGAGGCGGCCGGCGAGATCCGCGCCGAGGATGTCCCGTCCGCGGGCCAGCCACCCACGGGCGGCCGCCTGCAGCCGATCCGGATCGGCCCAGCGCCGCGGCAGCCGCAGGCCCGCGGGCGGTACCGTGTGCAGCGCGCGGGCCAGGTTGCCGACCGCGGTCCCCAGTCGCTCGGCCTCGGCGTCGGTCCCGAGGAGGGCCCGTCCCGGCGTGCCCGGCACGTACTGCGTGACGAGCCAGGGGATCCCCGCCCGGGGGTCACCGCCGAGCACGGGCGGCACCGGGAGCGCCGGCGCGAGGCGGGCAAGGTCCCGTGCCAGGCGGATACGCCGCGCGATCCCGGCCCCATCGCCGCCCCACTGCACCACCAGCGGGTCGCCGCCCCCGCTCGGCGTCACCAGCACTGTGCGGGTCGCATCGCTCCAGGGGAGCGTGAGGTCGTCGATCCGAGCAGCGCCCGAGCCGACGAACCGCGCCGCCCCGGGCGGCAGCGGGATCCCGGAGCAAGGGGACGGCGCCCCGGGCGGGAGCGTGACGGCGGGAGGCGACGCCTTCCCGGGCTGCAGCCTGGCCCCGGGACGCACAGGATCGGCCCCGGGGCGGCCCGTGCGTCGGCCGTGCCCGGTCCCCGCCACGCGCCCGCGCCCCTACCGGTACTGCTCGGTCAGCATCCCGTGGGCGTCGAAGGCGATCGGGTGGGGCGGCTCGACCAGCTCGCAACGCCCGCCGGCCAGGACCTCGGGGAGTGCCGGCTCGCTCACGTAGAGCCACTCAAGGTGCTTGGTGTCGGGGGCCCGCACGATGCGGGCGGTCTCCGGGGTCACCCGCAGGCAGCAGGCCAGCGCGATCGCCAGCGCCTCCCGGTCAGTGTCGACGGTCAGGGCCACGCGGGCGCCCTCGGGGGTCTTGGCGGTGACGCAGTTCATGTACGTCTTGGCGGTGTCGATGGCGTCCACCAGGCGGCGCAGCACGACGTCGGCCATCCCGACGCCCACCGCGTTGCCCTCCGTGGCCGCGGTCAGCCCGCGCGCCACGATGCGCTGGACCGCGGGGCCCGCGCCGGTCGGCCCGGTGTAGTAGCGGCCCACCACGTTGGAGTCCATGCCGAGCCCGCTCACGTCCTTGCCGATCTCGTCGAGGATGAGGACGTCGAGCGCGTCGAGCGGCAGGCGGGCCAGGAGGTCGGTCGACATCGCCAGCAGCTCGGGCTCCCGGCTCGCGATGCGGCCGGCCGGCACCGCCTCCACGTGGCGCAGCCGGGCGAACCCGTTCTCGACAAGGGCGAGGCCGAAGGGGATGGGGGCGTGGGTCAGGGTGAAGGCGGCCACCTCGGGGATCAGCGCGTGGAAGACCGCGAACCCCTCCCGGTGGAACGTGTCGGCGCCCTGCTGCTTGCCGAGGCCGATGGCGATCATCTTGGCGAGGCCGCTCTGCACCGGCCCGGAGAAGTCGGTGTGGACCTTCACCCGGTTCACCGGGATGATCGCGTCGGCGCCCTCGAAGGCCTCCCGGTCGAGGTGGACCGGTACCCCTGGGCGCACCTCGCCGAGCGCCACCGTCGCCATGCTGGCCCGGATCTCGCAGCCCATCGCCTGCGGCGTGATGCCATAGCCGGCCAGGACCTCGCGCTGCCCCTCCGCGGTGGCGCCGCCGTGGCTGCCCATGGCCGGGATGATGAAGACCGACGCGCCGGCCTCCGCCAGCCGTTCCACGGTGGCACGGATCACCTGGTCGATGCGGTCGATACCGCGGCTCCCGGCGGCGATGCAGACGCGCATCCCCGGCCGGATCGTCCCCATCACCGGCTCGAGTGCGGCACGGACCGCCCCGCGCACATCGTCGATCTCGGCGGGATCGAAGCGCTGGCGCACCAGGGCCCAGGCGGGCAGCGACCCACGCACGAACACCGCGAACGGCCCACCCGGGCCCAGGCCGGCCGGCGCCCCTCCTGCGGGGCCGCTCTCCCCCGGCTCCCCGCCCGACGGCGCCGAAGCGGGGAGCACCGGTGGGTCGCTCAGCCGCCCCTCACTCTCGCGATGTCCGTGCGACCCCTCGCTCGCGCCGGGCTGTCTGCCGTCCAAGTCGCCTCTCCTCCGGCTAGATCGTCATCGCGGTGAAGCCGCCGTCCACCCGCACGATGGCCCCCGTCACGAACCCCGAGGCCCGCGCGGAGGCCAGCCAGACCGTCGTGCCCACGAGCTCGTCCGGCTCGCCGAGCCGGCCGGCCGGCGTGTGGCCGAGGATGGCCGCCACGCGCTCCTCCGAGAGCAGCCTGCGGTTCTGCTCGGCCGGGAAGAAGCCGGGCGCGATCGCATTCACGCGGATCCCGTGGGGCGCCAGCTCCCGCGCCAGGTACTGGGTCAGGTTGTTGAGCCCCGCCTTCGAGACCGAGTAGGTCGCGACCTTCGAGAGCGGCGGCCCCGACGATGCGGAGGAGAGGTTGATGATCGAGCCACCGAGGCCGTTGGCGACCATCGAGCCGCCGAAGACCTGGCAGGCGAGAAAGACGGACGTCAGGTTCGCGTCGAGGATGGCGTGCCACTCCTCGAGGCCGATCTCGAAGAACGGAGTCGAGCTGTTCACGCCGGGCGCGTTGACCAGCACCGTCACCGGCCCGAGGCGTTCCTCGGTCTCCCGCCGCGCCGCCTCGAGGGACGCGGGATCGGTGGCGTCGACGGCCACGAAGGTGGCCCGCACGCCGGCGGCCTCGAGCGCGGCAACACGGGCGGCCCCCCGCTCGGCCGAGCGACCCAGCACGGCCACCACCGCGCCCGCCTCGCCGAGCCCCTGGGCGAGCGCGCCGCCCAGGACGCCCGTGCCGCCGATCACCGCGGCGACGGTGCCGGTGAGGTCGAAGCGGTCCATGCGAGTTCCTCCTGGTTGCGTCGGTGCGGCCGTCTACCCGGAATCCGCCACGCCGTCGGCTGCGACCGCACGCAGGGCCGCCTGCTGGAGCCGCATCTGTTCCCTGAGCGCGTCGAACGCCCGATGTTGCCGTTCGTAGACGGGACGATCGGGGCCCGGTGTGTGGATCCGGCCCGGCTGGACCGGCGGAGCACCGGTGCCCGCAGGCAGGCGGTCGAGCGCCCGGAGCCCGAGCAGCGCTGCGCCGGTGGCCGACGCATCCGCCGCCTCGACGGCCATCAGCGGGACGCCGAGCACGTCGGCCACGATCTGTCCCCAGAGCGGCGTCCGGGTGATGCCGCCGGTCAGCCGCGTGATCTCGCCAGCCGCGGAGGGCGCCGGCAGTGCCTGCCAGACGTCGGCCAGGCAGTGGGCGACCCCCTCCAGCGCCGCGCGCGCCAGGTGCGCGCGGCCGTGCTCGAGCCGGAGCCCGTACAGCATCGCCGGATCGTCCGGCGTCCAGGAAGGGCTCCGCTCACCGGTGAGGTAGGGGAGGAGGAAGACGCCGTCTGCGCCGGCGGCCACGCGCGCCGCATCGGCAGCCAGCCGGGCGAACCCTGCGGCCGGCGACAACCCCGGGTACTGGAGCGCGCGCACCCAGTCCAGCACCAGCCCGCCGTTGTTGATCGCGCCGCCGATCAGCCAGCGGTCCTCGTCCACCACGTAGCACCACGTCCGCTCGGACGGGTCGACCCAGGGCCGCGCGGCCAGCTGGCGCACGGCACCGCTGGTGCCGACGGTGACGACGGCGTGCCCCGGCGTCGAGATGCCCGTGCCCAGGTTCGCCATCGCGCCGTCGCTGCCGCCGGCCACGACCGGCAGTCCGGGCGGCAGGCCGGTCTCCGCCGCGACGTTGCGCCGCAGCCCGCCGACCACCGACGCGGACGGCACCAGCGGCGCGAGCTGTCCGGGCCGGACGCGGGCCGCGGCCAGGGCATCGGGGTCCCAGGTGTGCGTCGCGACGTCGAGCAGGCCGGTGGTGGACGCCATGCCGACGTCGATCGCCCATGTCCCGGTCAGCGCATGCAGGATCCAGTCCTTGAGCCCGACGTACCGGGCGGTCCGGCGGGCGACGTCCGGCGCCTCGTCGGCCCACCAGCGGAGACGGACCGGGTGATAGGTCGATCGGATCGGGCAGCCCGTGCGCGCGTACAGGCACGGTACGTCCACCTCGGCGCGGATGGGCGCCTCCAGGGCGGCCGCGCGGTTGTCGGCCCACGTCATCGCCGGCGCCAGCGGGTTGCCGTCGGCGTCCACGGGCAGGCAGCTGTGCATCGCCCCGCTGAGGGCGATCCCGATGGGCGCCACCGGGGAGGCCGAGGCGACCGCCCGCAGCACCCGGACGGCGGCGCCGCCGATCGTCTGCACGTCCTGCTCGGCCCACCCCCGACGCGGAACGCGCAGCGGGTAGGACTCGCTGGCCGACGCCACGGGGCGACCGTCCCCATCGAGGACCACTGCCTTGCAGCTGGTCGTGCCGAGGTCGAGCCCGATCACGCTGCGCCATCCAGGCGGTATGCCCGCCGCGCGAGGCGATCCGCGAGATCGACCGCCATCTCGCCGGCGGTTGCCTCGTCCACCACGTGGCGGACCACGAGCCCCGCCAGCCACCCCGCCGTCGCGCGGCGCCAGACGTCATGGCGGGCGGGGATCGAGCAGAACGCCCGCGTGTCGTCGTTGAAGCCGGCCAGGTTCGCGAGGCCCGCCGTCTCCGTCACGGCGTCGAGGTAGCGGGCGATCCCGTTGAGGCTGTCGTGGAACCACCAGGGCGGCCCGAGACGCAGGGCCGGATAGTGCCCGGCCAGGGGCGCGAGTTCGCGAGCGTACGCCGACTCGTCGAGCGTGAACAGGATGAGGCGAAGGCGCTCGTCGTTCCCGAAGCGGTCGAGCAGCGGGCGGAGGTTCCGGGTGAACTCCGCCGCCACCGGGATGTCGGCGCCCATGTCCGGCCCGAACCGCTCGAAGAGAGGGCGGTTGTGGTTGCGGAACGACCCGACGTGGAGCTGCATGACGAGGCCGTCCTCGACGCTCATCCGGGCCAGCTCGATCAGCAGGTGACCGGTGTAGCGCCGGGCTTCGTCCTCCGACGCCCGTCCGAGCAGCGCGTGGCGGAGGATGGTGTCGGCCTCGAGTGGTTCGAGCGGCGCCGTGTACGCAGTCTCGGCGCCGTGGTCGGTTGCCACTGCCCCCATCGAGCGGAAGTACGCCCGCCGGTCCTCGAGCGCCCCGATGAGTCCGGCCGTCGTCGTGATCTCGCGCCCGACGGCCGCGGAGAGCGCGTCCAGGCGATCGCGCCAGCCAGGGGCGCCCAGGTTGACGACCCCATCGGGCCGGAACGTCGGGCGGACATCCCCGCTCCAGCCCGAGTCCCGCAGCGCCCCGTGGGCGTCGAGCGGGTCGGCCGCGTCGTCGGTCGTGCACAGCACCTCGATCCGGAAGCGCTCGAAGAGGGCCCGGGGGCGGAACGCCGGCTGCCGGAGCCGCGCCTCGATCTCGTCGTAGATCGCCTGCGCGTTCCCGCTCCCGAGCGGCTCCCCGATGCCGAAGACCTCCGAGAGCTCATGCGTGAACCACGCGGCCGACGGGGTTCCCCGGAAGAGCGCCTGGTGGTCCGCGAAGATCTGCCAGGCGCGCCGGTGCTCCTGCTCGGTTCCCCGGTCTGTGCCGCCGGGGCCGCCCGAACGGGGCCGGATCCCGAGCGACTCCAGCGCGACGCCCTGCGAGTAGAGCATCCGGAAGACGTAGTGGTCGGGGATGATGAAGAGCTCGGTCGGCGTCCCGAACGTGGCGTCCGGTTCGGCCAGCAGGCGGGGGTCCACGTGGCCGTGGGGGCTGACGATCGGGAGGTCCGCCACGTGCGCGTAGAGCGTGCGCGCGATGCGCCGCTGTGCGGGGTCCGGCGGGAGAAAGCGGTCGGCGGCGAGCGATGGCTGCGGTGGGGTCATGTGCCTCACCGCAGCTTAGCGGATGTGCGGCGCGCGGCCAGCTCCGGATCCCGGACCTAGTAGACCGAGTAGCGCTCCGGCGCGGTCCAGTAGCTGTTCGCGTTGGTGCCGGTGGGATCCCCGACGGCGCGCACGTACCACGATCCGCGCGTGCTGAACGTCCAGGTCCAGCTCGCGCGCCCGTTTCCGTCGGCGTACACGTCCCGCTTCGTGACGAAGACCCAGTGCCCGGCGACCTGGCGCCAGAACTGGAACGTGACCTCCGCCCGGGCCAGCGTCGGCCCGATGGGGCGCACGGTGGCGGTGAAGGCGACCTTCGTCCCCGCTGCCACGCTGGTCACCTTTCCGAGGCTGGTGGGCCGCAGCACGATGAGTTGTCGCACCACGACGCGCACCGGCGTGCTGGCACCCGGCCCCAGGTCCGGCGTGCCGGCGTAGGCAACCCGGAACTGCGTGTTGACCGGCGGCGTGTAGGTGAAGGTGGCGTGCCCGTTGGCGTCCGTGGTCGTGGTGGCCACGTCCGACCACTGCGACTCGTTCTGCTGCATGCGCTGCAGCGTCACGGTCCGATTGGCACCGTACTGCTGGATCTGGGCACTCAGCGTGACCGGCTTGCCCCAGGCGATCACGCTCACGTCCGAGGTGAGGGCCAGCTGGGCCGCCGGGACCGTGACCGTGAAGACCGCCGGCGCGCTGCTGCCACCGCCCGGCGCCTGGTTCTGGACCATCACCGACCCGGTGCCGGGGCTGGCGGTGAAGGCGGCGGGGACGACCGCCGTCAGCTGGGACGACGAGTCGACGGTGGTGGCGAGCGGGGTCCCGTTCCAGTACGCCGTGGAGACGCCCGACTCGAAGTTGGCGCCCTGGACCGTGAGATCGAGGTCACCGCCCCCCGCGGGGGCCGTGGCGGGCGCAATGGCGGCGAGGATCGCCGGCGGGTTGGGCGGGATCACGACAGGCGGCGGGACGTAGGTGTAGATGAAGGAGACCGGGGCGAGGTCCGTGCCGTTGTAGCGGTCCAGGTCCACGCACCCGGAGATCCCGAGGACGGAGCCGCAGTTCGAGTACTGCCAGAACGTCCAGCCGTGCCCGCCCCAGTTGTTGGCGGGGACGGTCGGCGTCGTTGTCGCCCAGTGTGCGATCCAGAGCACGGCGTAGCCCTGGTCGGCGAACATGGTGGTGTCGCCCATGCTGTTGGACCAGAACGACGGGCTGGTGTAGATCATCGGCCGGACGCCCAGCTTGGCGTACACCTCGCCCAGCCACGCCCCAACCCAGGCCTGCAGTGCCGGCACGGACAGGCCACCGGTCTGCTCGAGGTCGAGCGCCGGGACGAGATCGCCCGGCAGCAGGTATGCGTTGTTGACGAACCAGTCGGCCTGCAGCACCGCATCGTTGGGCGCGGGGGAGGGGTTGGCGAAGTGGTACGCCGAGACCAGGAGACCCGCGGCGCGGGCGGCGGCGTGGTTGGCCGCGTAGGTGGGATCCGCGTAGGCCTCGCCCTCGGTGGCCTTCATCACCACGAACCGCTTGCCTGCGCTGGCCACGGCCGGCCAGTTGACCGTCCCCTGGTAGTGGCTGACGTCCAGTCCCTCGAGGTAGGACGGCGGGGGCGGAGGCGGTGACGTGGACGGCTGGAAGAGGCCGGTGGCCGCGTAGGCCACGCTCACGCCGAACAGGGTGGAGACGCTG
>JAJYGO010000321.1 GCA_021785115.1 Chloroflexota bacterium
GCGAGGGCCGGCCAGACGTTCCTCGTTCCGGCCGGCACCCTTCACGCCGTCGGTCCCGGCCTCCTCCTCTACGAGATCCAGCAGCCCTCCGACCTGACCTACCGCGTGTGGGACTGGGGTCGGCCATGGGGGCCCGAGCGGCCCCTCCACCTTCGCGAAGCCCTGGCGGCCCTGACGGCCCAGACTGCCGGTGATGGGAACGGTGCCGACACGCAGCCGGTCGATCTGGGGGGCGGGCCGCCGCAAGCCTGGCGCGCGGTCCTCGTCCGCAGCGGCCAGTTCACGCTCGAGCGGCTCCAACTCCAACGCGGCTCACGAGTCCGGCTCGATCCAGCGACCCGGTCGGTGCACGTCCTCACCGCGATCGAAGGCAGCCCTGTCGTGTCGGGCGTAGGCTGGCGAGCCGCCCTCGAGCCCTTCGCAACCACAATCATCCCGGCTGACGGCGGCCCATACGAGGTGCTGGCGAGCGGCGATCGGGCGGCGTCGCTTCTGCTCGCGCACCTCCCCGAGGCCAGTCCGCCGTCCTGAGCCTTCGGCCCTGCGGGTACCAGGCAGCCGGAGGTTGGATCACAGACGGCTGTCCGGCTGCTCGCTCACGCATCCGGAACCGCCCTGACCGGGTTGCGCGCCCAAGCCTCCGCGGCTGCCTTGACCTGCTGCGCCGCGTCGGCAGCCGCCACGAGGACCACGTCGCCAGCGTCCACGATGATCACGCCGTCGAGACCGACGGTCACGATCGGCCGGCCATTCGCGACCACGAGCGAGTCGCGCGACCCCATGTCGCGGCGTGGACCCCAGCCGACCGTCCCGGGCAATGCCGAACCCCGGTCGGCCGAGGCGACCGCCCGCCGGGCGAGCTCGTCACGCAGCGCCGTCCAGGAGCCCAGGTCCGACCAGCCGACGTCGGCGCGGATCGCGACGACACGCCCGTCCGCGGCCGCCGGTTCGAGCACCGCGTAGTCGATGGAGATGTCCCGGATCGCCTCGTACGCGGCAGCGATCTCCGGTCCGCCCGCATCGACGGCCGGCGCGAGGCGCGAGAGCAGGTCGGGGGCGTACGCCGCGATCGCCGATCGGATGGCCTCGACCCGCCAGGCGAAGATCCCGGCGTTCCAGGCCACGTATGGCTCGTCGGCCAAGAGCTTCGCCGCCGCCTCCGCGGATGGCTTCTCCACGAACCGTCGGACAACACGAGCCGCGGGGGACCCGCCCTCGGCGTCATCGGCGTCATCGGCGACGATGTAGCCGTAGCCGGTGTCAGGCCCGGTCGGCGCGATGCCCAACGTCACGAGCGGCGCGGTGCCACTCGGGCCGGCCGCAGCCGCGGTCGCCGCGGCGGTTCGGAGCAGGTCCCGGAATCCGTGCTCGTCGATGACGACGTGGTCCGCGGGCAGCACCAGCATCACATCGTCGTCGGCTCGGTCGAGCGCCACGGCCGCGTAGGCCACCGCCGCCGCCGTGTTCCGGGCCATCGGCTCGGCCAGCAGCATCCCCGGCGCGAGCCCGGGCAGTTGGGTCCGGACCAAGTCGGCATACCGGCCGTTCGTCACGACCGCGACGTCGTGCGGGCTCAGGAGACGAGGGACAAGGCGATCCCAGGTCATCTGCAGCAGCGACCGGTCGCCGAGGAGCGGCAGGAAGGGCTTCGGTCGCTCAGGCCGAGACAGTGGCCACAGGCGCGTGCCACCCCCTCCGGCGAGGATTACCGCGAACATGTCCTGCCTCCCGTCGCCAACTGCGGACAAACCGTTGTTCATGGACCAGCGCTGCTGATAACGATAACAGTCACGTTGTGAACTCGCAGCGCGGCCATGAGGCGTGTCGAGTCTCGGCTTCGGCGACCGCGTGCTGCGCGGAGCAGGGGCCAAAGAGCCGCCGCAGGACGAGCGCGGAGGGCAGTGGGGGGCCCTCCGCAGCAGCTTGCTGTTACGCTGACCGGGCCAACCGGTTCCTCGTCCAGCCCCTCAACGCCCGCCGCGACGGTGCGCACGGGGTCGCTTCGAAACCACGCTGGAGGGCCTCCCGGGGATGGGCTGCTGACGATGCGCGTCGCTCTGTTCGTCGCCTGCTTCAACGATGCCCTCTACCCGGAGGTCGGCCGGGCAACCGTGCGCATCCTCGAGGCCTTGGGCCACGAGGTGCACTTCCCAGACCAGCAGACATGCTGCGGCCAGGTCCACTTCAACACTGGGTACCGCGACGCCTGCGTACCGCTGGTGCAGCGGTTCACCGACGCCTTCGCCGGGTATGACGCTGTGGTCACGCCGTCCGCGTCATGTGCCGCGATGGTCCGCCATCATCACGGCACCGTCGCTCGCCACGCCCGGGACGATCAGCTCGAGGCAGCGGCCGCCGGGCTCAGCCCGCGCGTTCACGAGCTCACCGAGTTCCTCCTGGACATTGACGGGGCTCCGCTGGCCGGCGGGTCCTTCCCGTACAAGGTGGCACTGCACACCACGTGCCATTCGTCCCGCCTGCTCGGCATCGGCGACCGGCCGCGTCGGCTGCTCAACACCGTGCCAGGGCTGCAGCTCGTCGAATTGCCAGATGCCGACCAGTGCTGCGGGTTCGGTGGAACGTTCGCCGTCAAGAACGAGGCGACGTCGGTCGCGATGGGGATCGACAAGGTCGCCTCGATCGAGGCGAGCGGGGCTGATGTGCTCACCGCCGCGGACACGTCCTGCCTGATGCACATCGGCGGGCTGCTGAGCCGAAGGCGCTCCCGAGTCCGCGTTCTGCACCTCGCCGAGATCCTCGCGGCGGGGCTTCCGGCATGACGCCGCCGCGTGCCCTCCCCCCGGCGACGCCGCGGTTCGCCGGCACGCCTCCGTTTCCCGAGGCGGCGCGGGCCGCGCTGGCCGACCCGCAGCAGCGGGAGAATCTGCGCCGGGCCACCTCGACGATCCGAGCCAAGCGGGCGCGGGCCGTCGCCGAGCGCGACGACTGGGAGGGCCTCCGGGCGGCCGGCGCCGCCATCAAGGACGAGGCGCTCGCGCGGCTGCCGGAGCTGCTCGAGCAACTCGAGCACAACGTCGCAGCGGCCGGCGGGACCGTCCACTGGGCCCGGGATGCGGCCGAGGCGAACGCCATCGTGCTCGCGATCGTGCGCTCGACCGGCGCTGACGAGGTCGTCAAGGTCAAGAGCATGGCCACCCAGGAGATCGAGCTGAACGAGGCGCTCGCGGCGGCCGGAGTGGCGGCCTGGGAGACCGACCTGGCCGAGCTCATCGTCCAACTCGGAGGCGATCTACCGAGCCACTTCCTCGTACCCGCCATCCACCGCAACCGCGCCGAGATCCGGGAGATCTTCCTGCGCGAGATGGGGCGGGCCGGACAGCCCGCCCCCGATGGGCTCAGTGATGCCCCCGAGGCCCTCGCTGACGCCGCGCGCCTGCATCTGCGGGAGAAGTTCCTGCGGGCGAGGGTGGCCGTCTCCGGGGCGAACTTCGCCGTGGCCGAAACGGGCACCGTGATGGTGGTGGAATCCGAGGGCAACGGCAGGATGTGCCTGACGCTTCCCGAGACGCTGATCACGGTCATGGGGATCGAGAAGGTCATCCCGCGCTGGCAGGACCTTGAGGTGTTCCTCCAGCTCCTCCCGCGCTCGTCCACCGCGGAGCGAATGAACCCCTACACCTCGATGTGGACGGGCGTCGTCCCTGGTGATGGTCCCCGGGAGTTCCACCTCGTCCTGCTGGACAATGGACGGACCTCGGCCCTGTCCGACCCGGTCGGGCGGCAAGCGCTCCGCTGCATCAAGTGCAGCGCGTGCCTCAACGTCTGCCCGGTGTACGAGCGGACCGGCGGCCGAGCGTACGGCTCCCCGTACGCCGGGCCGATCGGCGCGATCCTCACACCGCAACTCCGGGGCATCGCCCACCAGACCATCGACGCGCAGACCGCCTCGCTTCCGTATGCGTCCTCCCTGTGCGGGGCGTGCCTCGAGGTCTGCCCGGTGATGATCGACATCCCGGAGGTGCTGGTGCACCTCCGGGCGAAGGTCGTCGAGCAGCACGGCTGGCGCGGCGGACTGACCCAGGAGGGACTGCTGCTGCGCGGCCTCTCGGCCGCGTTCGCCGGACCGAGCCGGCTCGATGCAGCCGAGCGCCTCGCCGCCGTCGGAACGCGCGCCGTCGCTCGACGAGGTGCACTCCGCGGCATCCGGCTGCCGGGGCTGGCCGGTGCCTGGTTCCGAGGGCGCGACCTGCCGGTCATCGCCCGCCCGTCGTTCCGCCGCTGGTGGCGGGAGCGCTCCCGTTGAGCGGCGCGCGCGACGCGATCCTGGCCGCCGCCCGACGTGCGCTGGCCGACCGGCCGGCCCCGCCCCCGATCCCGCGCGCATACCGTCGGGCGGCCGCGTCCGCCGACGCGGTCGCGCGCTTCGCCGAGCGCGTCGCCGACTACCGGGCCGAAGTCAGGGTGGTGGGCGAGCCGGACGTGGCGGAGGCGGTTCGCGGCATCCTCGAGAGGATCGGAGCGACGAGCGTGGTGGTCGCCCCAGGCCTCCCGGAGCAGTGGCTGCCGAGGCAGCTTCAAGGTCGGCTCTCCGACGAGCCGCCCCTCTCGAGCGCGGCGCTCGACGCCGTCGACGCCGTGCTGACAGGCTGTGCGGTCGCCGTCGCGGAGACGGGCACGATCGTGCTGGACGGAGGACCCGGGCAGGGGAGGCGGGCGATCACGCTCATCCCCGACCACCACGTCTGCATCGTGTCGTCGGCGGCGATCGTGGCCGACGTCCCGGAGGCCGTCGCGGCGCTCGATCCTCGTCGTCCCCTGACCTGGATCAGCGGCCCCTCCGCCACCAGCGACATCGAACTCAACCGCGTGGAGGGGGTGCACGGACCACGACATCTCTACGTGCTGATCGCCACCGAGCCGACCCGCATCGACGAGCCGGCGCGATGATCGCGGGCAGCAGCCCAGGACGGGCCTCTGGCACTTGCGTTGCGGATGGCGGTGTGATAACGATATCAGTCACCCGATCGCGACCCTCGCTCCGCCCGCAGTTCCCGAAGATCGAGGTCCGATGCCCCAGTGCGGTACCGCAAGCAACCTTGAGGCAGCGGTCGGCGCGCTTGCCTCGGTTCCGCGCGCTGCGGCCCCGATCGCCCCTGCCCTGACCTCCCTCCGACCGATCGCCCTGCGGCGCCGCCCGCTCCCCGAGAACGACTTCCCCTCGATCGACCTGCCTGAGCGGCCGTATGACGGCATCCGGGAGTTCTACCTCAGCCTCGAGCCAGCCCTCCTGGACGCAATCCAGCTGGGCGACCGCCGCGAGGCGCGCCGCCTGATCAACAACGTGCTGATCCACATCTATGCCGCCGGGCAGGAGCGGAGCGAGCTGCTCAAGGGGCTCCTGCTGGAACTCGTGGTGATGATGTCCCGGGCAGCAGCAGCCGCCGGGTCTGGCCCCTCCGACGTCCTGGGCATCAACTTCCAGTGCCTGACCGCCCTGGCGGAGATCAGCGACGACGAGCAGCTCGCCCACTGGCTACGGGAGACCCTGGACCTCATCTTCAGTGCGATCGAGCGTCAGCGCGTGACCCCGCCAGCGCCCCTCGTGGTCGATGCGATTCGCTACATCCGCCAGAACGCGAGCCGCAACCTGACGCGCGACGATCTCTCGCGCGCGCTCGGCCTGTCTCCGAGCCACTGCTCACACCTCCTCCACGAGCGCACCGGGCTCTCGTTCACCCGGCTCCTGCGGCAGGCTCGCGTCCAGCTGGCGTGTGAGCTCCTCCTGACGAGCGAGGAGCCGCTCGCCGCCGTTGCCGACCGGTGCGGCTTCTACGACCAGAGCCACTTCACCAGGGTCTTCGTTCAGGCGAAGCGGCTGACGCCGCGGCAGTACCGCGAGGCGAACCGGCCGCGCCCCACCTCGCCCCGCCCTGACGGCCAAGCCGCGGAGGTCGCCGCCGTCGCCGGCTGACGAACGCCGCCCGCGCCTGCCGGCTGCGGCACCTGCTTACAAAGGTTCCGTCCGCAGGTGCAAGAAACGGGGCCGACCAATGCCGACGATGCGAGGATGGAAATCGGTCACCCGCTGACTGCCGCAATCGTCGAGGGCAACCGCGGCCGGGCCATGACCGAGACGCAGCGCTGCCTCGATGCCGGCGACGACCCGCGCCTGATCATCCAGGACCACCTCGTGCCAGGGATGAACATCGTCGGCATCGCGTTCAAGAACAACGACATCTTCGTCCCCGAGATGCTGATCGCGGCGCGGGCGATGAAGGGCGCGCTCTCCCTGCTCGAGCCGATTCTCAGCGACTCGGGTCTGCAGCCGCTGCACACCGCGGTCATCGGGACCGTCGAGGGCGACCTCCACGACATCGGCAAGGATCTGGTGGCCGCGATGTGGAAGGGCGCCGGGATCGGGGTCCTCGACCTCGGCGTGAACGTCAGCGCCGCCAAGTTCGCTGCGGCGGTCGCCGAACACCGCCCGGACATCGTGGGCATGTCGGCGCTGCTCACCACCACCATGCGCGGCATCCGGACGGCCACAGCAGCCGTCCGCGCCACTGGAGTCCCGGTGCTGATCATCGTCGGCGGCGCCCCCGTGTCCGACGACTTCGCCCTGGAGGTCGGCGCCGACGGCTTCGCTCCCGACGCGGGGTCGGCCGTGGACGTGGCGCTGGAACTCCTGCGGAGGGCCGCCTGATGGGCGACCCGGGCGCTTTCATCGTGATCGGCGAGAACATCCACGCCACGCGCACGATCGCGCGCAGGGGGGTCCTGGCCACGCCTGCGGGTGACGGCGTGCCGTTCACCGACCGCGCCGGGCAACCCAGACTCATGCCGATCGTCCCGCAGATCGCCGCCAGGACCGAGTACGGCCAGGGCAAGGTCAAGCATGTCCTCAACGCGCTCCTCCTGGGGCTCGCAGGCGATGGACTCGCCCCGGCTGCCCTGGCCGGACGGGTTGAGGCCGATGCCGCGGCCAGCGGGTGCGAGTACCTCCTCGTCGGGGCGCGCCGGCAGCAGGACGCGGGCGCCGCGTACCTCGACGTCAACATCGACGAGATCGCGGACGACGAAGCCCTTCAGATCGACGCGATGACGTGGCTCGTCCGGCTTCTCGAGCCCAGCCTGGCGGTCCCGCTCTCCCTTGACTCGTCGAGCTCCAGGGTGCTGGAGGCCGGTTGCCGTGCAAGCAGTGGCCCGAGCGGTCCCGTGCTGCTCAACTCCGCGTCGTCGGAACGGCTGGACGTACTGGAGTTGGCCGCGGAGATGGGCTCGCCCGTCGTGGTGATCGCGTCTGGCAGCGAGCGCCTGCCAGCGGATGCCGCAGGCCGCTTGGCGAACGCCCGATTCATGATCGAGCGCGCCGCGAGCTTCGGGATCCCGGGCAATCGGCTCCACGTCGACCTGCTGGTTGTGCCGGTGGGCGTTGCTCCGCAGGCCGGCACTGCGTTCCTCGAAGCGGCGCGGCGGCTGCGGGAGTCGAACGGCTCGACCGTCCACATCGGCGGCGGGCTGTCCAACGCGAGCTTCGGCCTTCCCAACCGGAGGCTCCTCAACGAGGTGTTCCTCGCCCTCGCGATCGAGGCCGGCGTGGACAGCGGGATCATCGACCCGCTCACCACGCGCCCGGCGCGAGCACGCACCCTCGACCGCGACGCCGAGTCCTTCCGTCTCGCAGTCAACGCCCTGACCGGCGCAGACGCCTATGCCCTCGAATACCTGACGGCCCATCGGTCCGGCCGTTTGGCGGTGGGCCCCGCCCTTGAGGCGGTCCAATGAGCCTGCAGCTCCTCCTCCACGGTGCTGGTGTCCGGCGGCGCGGCAGCCCGCCGGACACCAGCCGCCGGTGCTGCCGCCCGGCGAGATCCCTGAGCCTCCCCTCGCGGCCGCGCGGCACGGCAGGGCCACACCAGGAGTCCAGCCGATGACGACAACGCCCTCGATGACCCCGCGCGAACGCGTGCTCGCGTCGGTCGGGCACACCGAACCCGACCGGCTCCCCGTGGACCTGGGCTCGAACCCGAGCTCGGGCATCTCGGCCGTGGCGCACGCCAACCTCGTCCGGCACATCGGCCTGCGCGATCAGCGGACCCGCGTGTATGACGTCGTCCAGCAGCTGGCCCAGCCGTCGGACGAGCTGCTGAGCCGCTTCCGGATCGACGCCGTCGACATCGGCCGCACCTTCAACGCCGAGGATTCGGACTGGCACCCGATGACGCTCGCGTCCGGGATCGAGACCGAGGTTCCGGCTTGGTTCCACCCCGTCCGCCAGGAGGACGGCTCCTGGGACGCATACGACCCCGACGGCCTGCGGATCGCGACGATGCCGATCGGCGCCGACTTCTTCGACCAGACGCACTTCCCGTACCTCGACGGCTACCCGGACGACTTCT
Source organism: Chloroflexota bacterium (assembly GCA_021785115.1). Next base: position 8,361 of record JAJYGO010000321.1, read on the forward strand.
CCGACCTGCCGACGGTGATGCCGCGGGTGCTCTGGTCCGGACTCGTCCACAGCCCGTGGGACCACGCCGCGGAGCCGGACTTCTGGGAGCAGCTCCGGAGCCGCACGCTCGCGCTCCGCGCCTCAACCGATCGGGCGCTCATGGTGGTGGTCGGCTGCAACCTGTTCGAGTGGGGCACCTTCCTGCGCCGCATCGACAACTTCCTGATGGACCTCGCCCTGGCGCCCGACGACGTGAGCCGCCTGCTCGACGCGCTGATGGAGATCCACCTGGCGACGCTGGGGCGGGTGATCGACGCGGTGGGCGACCTCGCGGACATCGTCCGGTTCGGCGACGACCTGGGCATGGACCGCGGGCCGCTCATGTCGCCCGATACCTATCGGACGCTGTTCAAGCCCCGACAGGCCATCCTCAACGCCTACGTCCACCAGCACAGCCCGATGAAGACGTTCCTGCACTCATGCGGGTCCATCTACAAGCTGCTGCCGGACCTGATCGAGGCCGGGTACGACATCATCAACCCGGTCCAGATCAGCGCCAAGGACATGGAGCCGGAGCGCCTGAAGCGCGACTTCGGCGCTGACATCACGTTCTGGGGCGGCGGGGCGGACACCCGGAGGGTGCTGCCCAGGGGCACGCCGGAAGAGGTCAAGGACCACGTCCGCCACAACATCGAGACGTTCGCGCCGGGCGGGGGCTTCGTGTTCGTCCCGGCCCACAACATGCTGCCCGACATCCCGCCCCGGAACATCGTCGCGATGTTCGAGGCGGTGGACGAGTACCGATGAGCGCCAAGGTCGGCGGCGGACCCGCCGCGCGCACGCGGAAGCCTTCGGACCTGGCCGGGGTGCTGCTCCGCCGGACTGACTTCAGCGTCCTGCTGGCGACGCTCGTCCTGTTCGTGATCTTCTCGCTGGGCAGCCCGAGCTTCCTCACCGAGTACAACCTGTTCAACATGGGCCGCACCGCAGCCCTGTACGTGTTCGTGGCCATCGGCCAGGCGATCGTGGTCGTGATCGGCGGCATGAACCTGTCGCTGGGCGCGATCGGGGGACTCGCGGTCGTGGTCGCCGGGGCGGGCATGCAGAACCTCGGGCTGAACCCGCTGGTCGCCTTCGCCCTGGCGCTCGTGGTCGGCATGGTCGCCGGCGCGTTCAACGGCCTCATCATCGTCCGGCTGCACCTGAACTCGTTCGTGGCGACGCTCGCGACGTCGTTCATCTTCGCCGGCCTGGTGACGGGCGTCTCGCAGGGATCGCCCTACACCAACATCCCGGATGTCACCTACATCGGCACCGGCGACCTGTTCGGCGTGCCGATCCTGTTCGTCCTCATGGTGGTCCTGCTCGCCGTCGTCGCGTACTTCTTCCGGTACGCCGTCACCGGCCGGCGGATCCTGGCCACCGGCGGCAACGCGGAGGCGGCCCGCCTGTCAGGGATCAGGACCGACCGGATCGTGCTGCTGGCGAACGTGCTGTCGGGCGTCTTCGCGGCGCTCGCCGGCTTCCTGTGGATCACGCGCGTGGGCTCGGCCCAGCCGTCCACCGGGTCGGACTGGCTGATCATCTCCTTCGCCGTGGCCATCATCGGGGGCACGTCGCTCGCCGGCGGCGAGATCTCCGCGCTAGGCCTGGGCGCTGCCGCCGTGATGCTGACGCTGATCAAGAACGGCCTGGTCATGTTCAACGTGAACGTCTACTTCGAGCAGACGTTCCTGGGTCTCGTGATCCTCCTTGCCGTGTCCCTCGAGAGCTTGCGGGCGATCGGGCGGCGTCGGCGACCACGTCGTCATGCCCGCGAAGCGGAAGGAGGAGGCCCTGGCTAGAGGACGACCGAAGCCGCCACCATGCAGCAACCCAGGAGGAGTGTTTCGACCATGATCCGTGCCACCACCAGGCGGGGCCTGACGCTTGCCGTCGCCGCCGTGCTCCTGGTCGCGGGCTGTTCCAGCTCAGCGACCCCGGCCCCCACGCAGACCGCGACCCAGGCGGCCACGGCCGCGCCCGCCTCCGCCGCGCCCGCCTCCGCCGCTCCCGCCTCCGCCGCTCCCGCCTCCGCCGCCGCCAGCGCCGCGGCCTTCGGCTGCACGGCGCCGGCTGGCTTCCAGCCGGTCTGGTACGCCTCCGCGGCGCACCCGTACTTCGAGACCGTGAAGCCGGGCGTCGAGGCGGCCGGCAAGGAGTTCGGGTTCACGCCGATCGAGCAGATCGGCCCGGACTGGACGCAGGACAGTGAGAACCAGGGCCTCGAGGCGCTGTTCGCCAAGGGCTCCCGCTACTTCTCGGTCTACCCGAGCGACGCCAGCGGCGCCAACGCGCTGTACAAGGAGTTGACCGGCAAGGGCGCCACCATCATCAACTTCGGCGCCTCGACGCTGCAGCCCACGACCGCCTCGCTCGTGTTCGCCACGGACGTCAAGGCGGCCGCCGAGCAGGCCACCGAGGCGCTCATCCAGCAGATGGGCGGCAAGGGCAACATCATCAACGTGCTCGAGGTTCTGACCGACCCCAACACCGTGCTCCGCAAGCAGGGCGTTGAGGAGGTCGTGGCGAAGCACCCGGATGTGAAGATCATCCAGGAGATCTCGGGCATGTCGAGCCAGCAGGACGCCGTCCAGAAGGTCACCGACGCGATCGCGGCCAACAGCAACACCGTTGACGGGATCATCGCCACCGGGTTCACGCCGACCGTCGCCATCGCCCAGGTGATGACCGACTACAAGGCCAAGGGCGGCACCCGCACGATCCACTCGGTCGGCATCGACACCGACCCGACGGTCGTGAAGGCGATCCAGGACGGGTATATGGACGGCACGATCTCCCAGAACCCGTTCGGGCACGGCTACCTGCCCATGCTCGCCCTGATGTGCATGGCCGACGGCTGGAAGGTCCAGCAGGGCGTGTACTCGGTCGACACCGGGACGGTGTTCGTGACCAAGGACAACCTGAACACGTACGCGGACGACATCGCCAAGGTCACCCAGAAGATCAAGGACTCGATGCTCACCAGCATCCTGACCAAGTAACTCGCGTTCCGTCGCGGCCGGGCCGGCATCACGGCTCGGCCGCGACAACCCGCGCTTCCGGCCAAGTCGGAGTCGAGAGTCGATGCTCCACGTCGAGGCGATCAGCAAGCAGTTCCCCGGAGTCCGTGCGCTCAGCGAAGTGGCGCTGACGTTCGAGCCGGGCGAGATCCACGCGGTCGTCGGCGAGAACGGCGCCGGCAAGAGCACGCTGATCAAGATCATCTGCGGCATCTACCAGCCCGATGAAGGCTCCGTGACCCTCGACGGCCAGGAGCTGTCGCTCCACGCCTACAGCGACGCCCTGCAGCTGGGGATCAACCTGGTGAGCCAGGAGATCCAAGTCGTCCCCAAGAGCACGATCGCAGAGAACGTCATGCTCGAGAAGATCGAGCGCTTCAAGCGGCGCGGCCGGATCGACTGGACAGCTCTGGGGCGCGAGGCCGAGAAGTACACGGCGCTCGTCGGACTCGACCTCTCCGTCTCGACACCGGCCGGTGGTCTCTCCGCGGCCCAGAAGCAGCTGGTGATGATCGCCAAGGCGCTGTCGTCGGACGCACGCGTCCTGATCCTCGACGAGCCGACGTCGTCACTGACGCTGCACGAGGCCAACAACCTGTTCGGGGTGCTCCGGCAACTGCGGACCACCGGCGTCACGATCATCTTCGTCAGCCACAAACTCGAGGAGGTCCTCGAGATCGCCGACCGCGTCTCGGTGCTCCGCGACGGTCGCCTCGTGGACACGCAGCCGGCCGCCGCGCTGACCAAAGACGCCATCGTCAAGCTCATGCTGGGACGCGAGGCCCTGACGGCGTCGCTCGGGAGCCTCGAGGTCGACCGCACCACACCCGTGCTCGAGGCGCGCGGCATCCGGCAGGCAGGCCGGTTCGACGGCCTCGACTTCCGCCTCGATGCGGGCGAGATCCTCGGCTTCTACGGCCTCGTCGGATCCGGCCGGACGGAGCTGGCGCAGATCCTGATCGGCGAAGACCGCGATTTCGAGGGCGAGGTGCTCATCCGCGGGGTGCCGGCGCAGATCAGCGGCATGGCGGACGCCCTCTCGCGCTACCACCTCGGCTACGTGTCCGAGAACCGCAAGGAGAAGGGCCTGATCCTGCGGGCGAGCATCCGGACCAACATCGCGGTCACGGTGTGGGACCGGATCAGCCGGCCGGGCGTCGGCATCGACCTCGCCCGGGAGCGGGAGGTCAGCCGGCGCTACAT
>JAJYGO010000049.1 GCA_021785115.1 Chloroflexota bacterium
CGCGACCCCCCACGCCGTCTGACGCATCGACGGTCCGCCCGGCCCATGCAACACCGGGCCGAAACGATGTACCCGAGCCCGTCGCACCCCCGATGATGGTGCCCTGCGCCGGGTGCGGCGGACGGGTCGCCGCGGGCCGGGCAGGCGCACAGGACGAAGATCCCCGTGAAGAAGGTCAGGTTCACCGTCAACCAGCACCCGGTCGAGGTGCTCGCGCACAGCAAGGACACGGTCCTCCTGGACGTGGTGCGCGAGGAGCTCGGGCTGACCGGCGCGAAGCAGTCCTGCGACCGCAAGGGCCAGTGCGGCACCTGCATGGTCCAGGTGAACGGCAAGTCCGTCCTGTCGTGCATCACCAAGGTCGAGGAGCTCGAGGGCGCCGAGGTGACCACGATCGAGGGCCTCGGCACGCCGGATCGCCCCGGCCTGATCCAGCAGGCCTTCGTCCTGGCCGGCGCGGTCCAGTGCGGCTTCTGCATCCCGGGCATGATCGTCACCGCCGACGAGCTGCTGCGGGCCAACCCGGACCCGACCCGGGACGAGGTGAAGCGCGCCCTCCGCCGCAACCTGTGCCGCTGCACCGGCTACGTGAAGATCGTCGACGGCGTCCAGCTGGCCGGGAAGTTCCTCCGCGGCGAGGCCGTGCCCTCCGACTACGCGCCCGCCCCCGACGCGCCGCTGATCGGCACCTCGTTCCCGCGCCCGTCGGCGTATCTCAAGGCGACCGGCACCGCCACGTTCGGCGCCGACATCCGGATGCCCGGCGCGCTGGAGCTCGCCGTCGTGCGGGCCCCGGTCGCGCACGCGCTGATCAAGGGCGTGGACGCCTCCGCCGCCGAGGCCATGCCCGGCGTCGCGGGGGTCATGACCGCCAGGGACATCAGGGGCACCAACCGGCTCAAGTACCAGGTGGCCGACCGCCCGATCCTGTGCGACACCAAGGTCCGCCTGCTCGGCGACGCGATCGCCATCGTGGCCGCCGACACCCAGGAGCACGCGCTGGCGGCGGTCGAGGCCGTCAAGGTGGACTACGAGCTCCTCCCCCTGCTCGACACGCCCGCCAAGGCCATGGCCGACGGCGCCCCGCAGATCCACGACGAGCTGCCCAACCTGTGCTACGAGCAGCCGATCAAGAAGGGCGACGCCGAGGCTGCGTTCGCGAGCTCGGCCTGCGAGGTGACCGCGCACTTCAAGACGCAGATGGTCCACCAGGCGCCCATGGAGCCAGAGGTCAGCCTGGCCTGGGTGGAGGGCGAGGGCGAGGACGCCGAGCTGGTCGTGGTGGGGCGGAGCATCAACATCCACCTCCACATGCAGACGCTCCAGGAGGCGCTCGGCTGGGAGAACATCCGGTACGAGGAGCCGTTCTCGGGCGGCCAGTTCGGGATCAAGGTCGAGGTCATCACCGAGGGCATCGCCGGCGCGGCCGCGCTCCACTTCAACCGGCCCGTGCGCTACATCCCCAGCCTCGCCGAGTCGATGCTGATCACCTCCAAGCGCCACCCGTTCGAGGTCGACACCCGCCTCGCGTGCGACGCGGACGGCAGGCTGACCGCGATGGCCATGGACATCACCGTGGACAACGGGGCCTACATGAGCCTCGGGCGCGTCATCGTCAACCGGGCGCTGCACATGCTGACGAGCGCCTACAACGTGCCCAACCTGGCGGTGACGTCGCGCCTGGTCTACACGAACAACCCGTGGGGCTCCGCCGCGCGGGGCGCCGGGCCGCCCCAGACGCACTACGCGCTGGAGTGCGCGGTTGACCTGCTGGCCGAGAAGATGGGCATGGACAAGCTCGAGTTCCGCAAGCGGAACTCCCTCCAGCCCGGCCAGTCGAAGGCCACCGGGCACGTGGTCACCGAGTGGCCGTTCCCCGGCCTGTGCGACGCGATCGAGGCCCCCTACGAGCGGGCGCTCGCCTCGGCGAGGGCCGCCAACAACGGCGGTCCGGTCTACCGCGGCGTCGGACTCGGCGCGGCGGCGTTCGGCATCGCCATGCCCGGCGACAAGTCGATCGGCTTCGTCGAGCTCGATCCCGACGACGGCGTCACGGTGTACATGGCCGCCGGCGACCCGGGCGAGGGCAACGACTCGATGATCAGCCAGCTGGTGGCGTCGGTGCTCGAGCTGCCGCTGGCCAAGGTCCGCCTGCACACCCGCAGCACCGGCGACACGGCGGCGTCCGGGCCGGTCTCGGGCTCGCGGGCCACGTACATGCTCGGCGGGGCCGCGGTGGACGCCGCCCAGCACCTGCGGTCGGCCATGGACGAGCTCGGCTCGCGCCGCTACGCGGACTTCCAGGCGGCCGGCGTGCCCGCGCGCTACCAGGGCAAGCGGACCACGATCGAGACCGCGCCGCTGGACCCGCAGACCGGCCTCGGCCCGTCGTTCGAGGTGCAGGTGTTCTCGATCCAGATGGCCGAGGTGGAGGTCAACGCCGAGACCGGCGAGGTCAAGGTGCTCAAGCTGACCTCGGCGGCGGACCCGGGCCGGATCATCCATCCGGGCAACGTGGAGGGCCAGCTCCACGGCGGCATGGACATGGGCGCCGGCTTCGCGCTGCGGGAGGAGTACGTCCACGGGAAGTCGAAGGACTGGATCAGCTTCAAGTTCCCGAACATCCGCTACGCGATGGACATGGACACCATCCTCCTCGAGACGCCGCGCGAGCTCGGCACGCTGGGCTCGGTGGGCATCGGTGAGATGGCCATGGTCGCCACGGCGCCGGCCATCGTGAACGCGATCCGCGACGCCACTGGCGCGATGGTGTACGAGCTCCCGGCCACGCCCGAGCGCGTCAAGGCGGCGCTGGCCGCCCGGTAGCGCAGGCCGGACGCACCGGACCGGATCGATGTCCGAGCAGGCGGCCCGCTCCCGCGTCGCGCGCGTGGTGGCGGGCCGCTCGATCTACTTCGACGACGAGGGGTTCTTCTGGGATCCCGACGACTGGTCCGAGGACGCGGCACTCGAGCTGGCGCGAGAGCGGGGCATGGGCGGCCTCGACGAGGTCCAGTGGCGCGTGATCCGGTTCATGCGGGGCTGGTACGCGCACAATGGCCGGGCGCCGATGAACAAGGACCTCAAGGCCGGCACGGGCCTGTCGCTGCTCGAGCTGGAGCGGCTGTTCCCCGACGGCATCAGGCTGGGCGCCCGGGTGCTCGCGGGCCTGCCCAACCCCAAGACGTGCCTCGACTGACGTGATCTACCTCGACAACGCCGCCACCACGTTCCCGAAGGCGCCCGGCACCCTCGAGCGGGCCGTCGAGCGGTACCGCGAGCTGGGCGTGTCGCCCGGGCGCGGCAACCACGACCTCGCGATGCGGGCCAGCGACGCGGTGGAGGAGGTCCGGGCCAGGGTCTCCGCGTTCCTGGGCGCCCCCGACCCGGAGCGCGTCGCCTTCGGCTCGAACGCCACCGACGCCCTCAACACCGCGATCCTGGGCCTCGTACGGCCGGGCGACCACGTGGTGGCCACGCGTCTCGACCACAACTCGGTCCTGCGGCCGCTGCACCACCTGGCCGAGACGGGCGCGATCGAGTGGGACGCCGCGCCGTTCGACGAGCGGGGGATCGTGACCGCGGACGCGGTGGAGGCGCTGCTCCGGCCAGCCACCCGCCTGGTGGTCATGACGCACGCCTCCAACGTGATCGGGACCGTGCAGCCGGTGGCCGAGGTCGCCCGGCGCTGCGCCGCACGGGGGATCCCCCTGCTCGTGGACGCAGCCCAGTCGGCCGGCCAGGTCCCGATCGACATGGCGGCGATGGGGATCAGCGCCCTCGCCTTCACGGGCCACAAGTCGCTGTACGGGCCGTCGGGGATCGGCGGGCTCGTGGTGATGCCGTCGCTCGAGGTCGAGACGTCCCGCTTCGGCGGCACCGGCATGGACTCGGCCAGCCTCACCCACTCCCAGGGCTACCCGCTCCGGCTCGAGGCGGGGACGCTCAACCTGCTGGGCGTGCTCGGCCTCGGCGAGGGGCTGGGGTTCGTCGAGGGCGAGGGCGTCGAGGCCATCCACGCCCGCGAGGCGTCGCTGCTCACCCGCCTCCGCGACGGCCTCGCGGAGATCGACGGCGTGACGCTCTACCGTGCCGAGGGCGACCTCTCCGACCGGGTCGCCGTCCTTGCCTGCAACGTGGCCGGCGTCCACCCCCAGGACGTCGGGGCGATCCTCGACGGCGACTTCGACGTCGCGGTCCGGGTCGGGGTCCACTGCGCGCCGCTGGTCCACCGCGACCTGGGCACGATCGACCGCGGCGCCGTCCGGTTCTCGCTGGGCGCCTTCACCACCGCGGCCGACGTGGACGCGGCCGTCGCGGCGATGCGGACGATCGCCGCCGGCTGAGCCTCGCGCTGACCGGCGCGGCCCGCCCCGGTTCCTGCCAAGTAGTCGAAGTACGACTGCTCGGCGGAGCGTGGTGCGTGGTTTCGATGTCGGTCCCGCACGCAGACCGGAACAGCGCCGAGGGTGTGCTGCCACCCAGTCACCGGCGGCGGGTTCTGTCAGGCGCCTGGTGACGAGCAGACGTCCCTTGACTAGGTGTCCGAGCGGGCGCCGCGGGCGTGGCTGACCGAGCCGGCGCCGCCGTCGTGGCTGACCGAGCCGGCGCTGCCGCGGGCGGGACTGACCGAGTCGCCGGCGCAACGGGAGTGCCGCGCATCCGAGGCGCCTGCCCGCCACGAGGGCAGCCGAATGCAGGTGCCCGCTGGGCGGTCAGCCTGGCGCACGAGAGCACCCGCACCGGCCGATCTCGACGGGTTCGCGCATCGGCCCGCCCGCGGGGAGGTCATCTGCGCTGGTGTGCCCGCCCAGCGGGCAGGGGGCGCGGCAGGGGGCGCGGCAGGGGCGCGGCAGGGGGCGCGGCGGCGGCGCGGCGGGGGGGCGGCAGGAGTGCGACCCAGCGACCCAGCGGGCAACAGCCCACGGCACGGCGACGAAGTGGCGCCTCCGCCGATCGCCCATCCGAGCGACACTGTCACGAGCGCCCGACCCGACGTCGACCAGGAGGCTCGCCATGACCTACCAGCCGGCACCCGACCGCTACGACGCGATGTCCTACGCGTTCTGCGGCCGCAGCGGCCTCCAGCTGCCGCGGATCTCGCTCGGGCTGTGGCACAACTTCGGCGACACCACCTCCGCCGCCGTCCAGCGGGAGATGGTCACCACCGCGTTCGACCTGGGCATCACCCACTTCGACCTCGCCAACAACTACGGGCCGCCCTACGGTTCGGCCGAGGTCAACTTCGGGCGGATCCTGCGCGAGGACCTGGCGGCCCACCGCGACGAGCTGGTCATCAGCAGCAAGGCGGGCTGGGACATGTGGCCGGGGCCGTACGGGCAGGGCGGCGGCTCGCGCAAGTACGTGCTGGCGAGCCTCGACCAGAGCCTCCGGCGGGTCGGCGTCGAGTACTTCGACATCTTCTACTCGCACCGGTTCGACCTCGACACCCCGCTCGAGGAGACGATGGTCGCCCTGGCCCACGCCGTCCGGCAGGGCAAGGCGCTCTACGTGGGCATCTCGTCGTACTCGGCGGGCAAGACCCGCGAGGCGGCGGCGATCCTGCGCTCGGAGGGCGTCCCGCTGCTCATCCACCAGCCCTCGTACAACCTGCTCAACCGCTGGGTGGAGGCGGGCCTGCTCGACGCGCTCGAGGAGGTGGGCGCCGGGATGATCGCGTTCACCGCGCTCGCCCAGGGGCTGCTGACCGACAAGTACCTCGACGGCATCCCGTCGAACGCCCGCATCAACCGGCCCGGCGGCGACTCCCTCCAGGCCTCGATGCTCTCGGCGGAGAACCTCGCCCGCGTCCGCGCGCTGAACGGGATCGCCGCCCGCCGCGGCCAGTCGCTCGCCCAGATGGCGCTGGCGTGGGTGCTCCGCGACCCGCGCGTGACCTCGACGCTCATCGGAGCGAGCTCCCCGGAGCAGATCCGCGAGAATGTGGGCGCCCTCGCCAACCTCGCCTTCAGCGCCGACGAGCTCGCCGAGATCGACCGGTACGCGGTTGAAGGGGGCGTCAACCTCTGGGAGCGGCCCAGCACCGACCAGCGGCTCTAGACCGCGACCAGCGGCCCTTGGACTCGGACACGCGCCGTCCGAGAATGCGCAGGCTGCCATGTCGCGTACCGTCGCCACCCCGCTGCTCCTCCTCGCCGCCCTCGTCTGGCTGCTCGTCGGGCTGCTCGTCGCTGCCGTCCTTGCGAGCGTGCTCCACGCCGGCCTATCCGCCGACGACCCGCGCCGGGACGCCCTGACCGTGGCCGCCGTCCTGCTCGGCCTCGGGGTCGCCCTGGTCGGCTTCACGGTGACGCGCTGGCTGGCGACGCGACGTGCTGCCGACAGCCGGCCGCCCGGCTCCGTGGCCGTCAACACGCTCCGCGGCGACGCGGTCCAGCGGCCGCGGGCCGCCTTCGGGCGGATGGCGTCGCCAGTGCCCCCGGTCTCGACCAAGCGCCAGGGCGGGCCGGGTGCCATGCGCACGTGGAAGCCCGGCGCCCCCCCGCCGCCCGCACCGACACCGCCCTGGAACATGAGCGCCGGCTCGCGCGCCGAGTCGAGGACAGGGGCATGGGCACGTCCGCCGGACGGCCGGACCGCGGCCCTGCGGACGAAGGGGACCATCCCTGGGGCACAGACGGTCGCCACCGCCCGCTCGGCGCGGACAGCAGCTGCCGTCCCCACGCGACGGGGCGCACCCGTCGCGGCCGCGGCCCTGAGCCTCATCGCGGGCCTCGTCCCCGCGTACGCCCAGGTGTCGGGCGGAACGATCGACCTGGCCGTCTGGGCGGTGTCCGCCGGGCTGCTGGTCGTCGCCGGCATCCTGGCCGCCGCCACGCCCTGGAGGCGCGGCTTCGGGCCTGGCGTGCTGGGCCTCTTGGCCGCGGTCCCGATCCTGGCCGCCGGGCTCGACGCCTCGGCGACGCGGGGGTTCGACCCGGTCGCGGCCCTCGGGGTCGGGCTCCTGGCAGCGCTGGGCGCCGGCGTGCTGCTCCGCTTCGGCGCGATGCTCGGCGGCGGCACGCGGCGATCCCCTTGAGGCGGACCTGCCTGGGGGGCGAGGTCCGGGGGCGGCGGTGAGCGCCGGAGCGTCCTCCGCCGGCAGTTCGCGCGGGCGGTCCGCCGGCGCCGGCGTCGTCGGCGCCCTGGCCGTGGCGGCGATCCTGCTGGCGTCGGTGGCCGCGACGCTCCACGCCGTGGTCCTGTCGCCGAGCGCCCTCGGCGCGGCGGTGGCGCCGGTCGGCGCGAACCCGCAGGTCCGGGCCGCGGTCGCCGGCCAGGCCGCGGCCGAGGTGGTGTCCGCGCTCGACGTGGAGGGCCGCGCGGCGGGCCTGATCGGCGGTCCGCTGGGGAGCGTCACGGCCCCCGCGATCGCCCGTGCGGTCCAGGCCGAGCTCGCCTCGGCGATCGACGACGCCCTCGCCTCGCCCGCCTTCGCGGAGCACTGGCGGCAGATGGTCGACGCGGCGGCCGATGGTGCGGTCGCCGTGCTCGAGGGGGATTCCAGCGCCATCACGACCAGCCACGGCGTGGTGTACCTCAACCTCCTGCCCGCGGTCGCCGGGACGCTGGACGCCCTCAAGGCGCACGGCCTGCTCGACGCGTCCGTGCGACTGCCGGACCTGTCCAGCCCGGCGACCCCCGCCCGGCAGGCGCTCGCCAGCCTGTCGTCGGCGCTCGGCCTCGACCTGCCGCCCGACTTCGGCCAGGTGGCGATCGCCCAGACCGCCGCGCTCGAGCAGGCCCAGGCCGCGGTCGCGGCCATCGAGGCCGCCACGCTGGCCCTCGACCTGGCGGCCCTGGGGCTCACCCTGGCGGCTGTCGTGATCGCCGTGGACCGGCCCGCGACCCTGATCCGGATCGGCCTGGGCGCGGCCTTCGCGATGGCGCTGGTCCCGCCGCTCCTGCGCCTCGCCGAGGGCGCGATCAGCGCGAGCCTGGCGGCGCCGGGCATGAGCGTGGTGGCGGCCGCGATCACGGACGCCATCGTCGGCGCTGTCTCGTGGCCCCTGCGCGCGGTCGCGGGAGCCTGCCTCGCCGTCGCTGCCGCGGGCATGGCGGCGCTGCTCTGGACGGCGGCCGGCCGTCGCCGGACGGCTGCCCTGCCGGTGCTCGCGGGCGCCCTGGCTGCACTCGCCTGGCTGGCGATCGGGCCCGACCCCGCCCTGCTCGCGGCGGCCGTGCTGCTGACGGGGCTGTGGATCGCTCGCTTCCGGCTCCTGGGGTCGGCGCCGGCCTGACGCCAGGCGATCTCCGGCCCGGCGCCGGTGCAGGGCCGCCCCGTCCTACAATCAGCCCGCGTCCTCAACATCCATGCGAACCCTGCGCGGGCATCCGCCCGGCCACCGCACGAGGCTCAACCGATGACCGACGACCCCGAGCTCGCGCGCTCGCTCGCGGACGGCCGCGACCACTATCCGGTCCCGTTCCTCCAGAACCTGATCGACAACGGCGAGGGCTGGCAGATGGAGAGCGACCTCGGCCGCGCCATCGTGGCCGCACTCGAGGACGGCACCTGTGTCCTCGGCCCGGTGGCCCACCACGACTACCACGGCAACCTGGTGCCGGCGCGCCAGGACGTCGCGCCCGGCGCGAAGGGCAGCCTCGAGTACGCCAACCGGCTGCGCTCGGGCCGCGGCGCCCCGCAGCTGGTCGAGCAGGCGGACGGCCGGGTCGTCGAGGCGGGGTAGCGGCCGGCCCGGAGGGCCGAGGGGGCGCCGATCCCCCTGCCGCGGCCCCGGACGATCGAGGTCCAGGGATCCGTCGCATGCCTGGCCCGTCGGCACCCCATCCCGACCTCGACCCGGGAGGAATCGCCGACGAGGGAGGCGGGGCCGATCGGGAGGGGGTAGCGGTCCGCGTGCGAGAGGTGCAGACGGTCCTCGGGCCCGTCGCGGCGGGAGCGCTCGGGACGACGCTGGTCCACGAGCACCTGCTGATCGACCTGCGGCCGCGGTTCGCCGCCGGCGGCCCGGGCGAGGACGAGCCGGTGGGCCCGGCCACGATCGGCCGCGTCCGCGCGGACCCGTTCGCGTTCCGCGACAACCTGGTGCTCGACGACCTCGACCTCGCGGCGTCGGAGCTGGCGCCGTTCGCGGCGGCCGGCGGCCGCACCGTCGTGGACCTCACGCTGCCCGAGATCGGCCGGCGTCCGGCGGCGCTCGCGGCCCTGGCCGAGCGCACCGGCCTCAACGTCGTGATGGGCTGCGGCCGCTACCTCGCCGGCGCCCGGCCGGCCGAGCTCCGAGGAGCCCCGGCTGGACGGCTGCGCGACGAGCTGCTGGGAGACCTGCTCGAGGGCGCCCAGGGGACCGGCATCCGCGCCGGCGTGATCGGCGAGATCGGCACCTCCGACCCGCTCCACCCCGACGAGGCGCGGATGCTGTGGGCCGCGGCAGAGGCGCAGCAGCAGACCGGTGCCGGCCTCGTCGTGCACCTCGACCCGTGGGGCCGCAACGGCCCCCAGGTGCTGGACCACGTGCTCGGCGCTGGGGCGGACCCAGATCGCCTGGTGCTCGCCCACCTCGACCCGTCGCTGGCCGACCCCTCGTACGCCCGCAGCCTCGCCGGGCGCGGCGTGACGGTGGCCGTCGACATCTGGGGCGACGAGGACGCGTACGGCGGCAAGGGCATGCCCGCCGACGAGTCGCGGATCGCGACGGTCCTGGCCGCCTTCGAGCAGGGCTGGGCCGACCGGCTGGCGCTGAGCCAGGACGTGTGCCTCAAGAGCCAGCTCCGCGCCCACGGCGGAGCCGGGTACGCCCACCTCGTCGAGCGGATCGCGCCGAGGCTCCGGGCCGCCGGCCTCGGCGACGCCGAGCTCGAGCTGCTGTTCGTCCGCACGCCGCGCCGGATCCTCGCCGGCGCCTGACCGCCGGCCCGCCCTCGATCCCGCCTGCTCCGCTCAGCTGCGGTCCAGCATCGCCAGGAAGGGGCGGGCCCCGAGCCGCTCGAGAATGGGCCGCGCCGCGCCGGCTGCCTCGACGGCGGCGGGGTCGTCGGGGCCCAGCGTGACGGCTGCGTCGATCGCGACCAGGGCGGCCTCGAAGGCGACGCCGGCGTCGAGGAGGCCGCGCTGCGCCTCGGCGAACAGGCGGCGGCCCTCGTCGGCGCGCCCCTCGAGGGCCGCCAGCGACGCGCCGATCGCGGTCCGCCGGATGGTGACGAGCGAACCCCGGACGCCGTTGGCCTGGATCGCCGCCAGATCGTCGCGCAGGCCGGCGGCGTCTCGGGTCCAGGCGGAGGTCCGGGCGGCCACCGGGAGGGCGGCCGGGGCGTTGAGCCGGCTGAGGCGGGCGAGCGCGAGCGCGGCCCGGCGTGCCTCGGCCAGCCGCCCGTCCGCCAGTCCGACCATCGACTCGAAGTCGAGGCGCGCGACCTTGACCGTGAGCTCGTCCGGATGGGCCTCGAGCAGCGTCCGCAGCTCGGCCCTCCTGCGGACCCAGCGGCTCGCCCCGCCACGCTCGGACCACGATCGGGCCGACCAGGAGCCAGGCGCGGTCGGGCGTCTCGAGCTCCCCGTCGAGCAGGGGCCACGACTCCTCGACGATGAAGTCCCAGTCGCCGGTCCAGCGCGCGACCTCGCACGAGTTCCCCGTGAGGGCGATCAGCCTCGACCGGAGGCCGAGCCGCCGCGCGTCCGCGAGGGCGCGCTTCCCGAGCGCGAGCGCCCCGGCCGCATCGCGCGCCCCCATCGACGCCAGGATGGACACCTGGGCCGTCAGGGCTTCCTGGGCCAGGCCCACGCTGGCGAGGAGATCGACGCCCGCCCGCGCGACGGCCGTTCCCTCGTAGTTCCGGCCGCTCGGCAGGAGCGTCACCCCCTTGATCGCGAGCGCCGTGGCGACGAGGGGCAGGTTCTCGAGCCGCTCGGCGTCGACGAGGGCCTCGTCAGCCGCCTTGAGCGCGGGCCCGTAGTCCTCCTTGATCATCAGCTGCCGTGCGAGGGCGACCTTGAGGTCGGCCATCACCTCGGGGTCGTCGAGGTCGCCCGACTCCTCCACCGCGGCGGAGATGACGTCCAGCGCCTCCTCGAACCGGACCGCCCAGCCGAGGCTGCGCGCGAGGGTGGCAGAGGTTCGAGCGGCGGCCCGCCGATCGCCCGTCTCGCGGTACAGCGAGACGGCCTCGCGCAGGCTCGCGATCGCGGCCTCGTAGCCGGCGGCGAAGGTCCACTCCTCGCCGGCACGCGCGAGGAGGGCCGCGCGATCGGCCGGTCCCGCGGCAACCGCGAGGGCCCGCTCGCAGAACGTGGCCGCCTGCGCATGGGAGCCGAGCGCGGCGGCCCGCACGGCCGCCGCCTCGAGCGCCGTCCGGGCCCACGCCGCCAGGTCCGGCGCGTCGGGCGCATCTGGACTGCCCTGGTAGGCGGCGAGGACGTGGTCCGCGATGACGCCCGCGAACTCGTCGGAGCCGAGCGCCTCGAAGTAGCGGGCGGCGGCCAGGTGGCGCGACTTGCGGTCGGCCCTGGCCAGCGTGTTGTAGGCGACCTCGCGGATCAGGCCCTGGACGAACGCGTACTGGCCGCGCTCCGGCGAGCGCGGATCCGCCGACACGGCCAGGATCTCGTGGCGCACGAGGCTCCGCAGGCGCGGCGCCAGATCGGCCTCGGCCGCGCCCGACACCGCGGCGAGCCCCGCGGGCGTGAAGCTCTGGCCCAGGACGGCCGCGTCGTGGACGAGGGCCCGCTCGGCCGGGTCCAACGCGTCGAGGCGCGAGGCGATCAGCGCGGTCAGCGTGTCGGGGACCGCCAGCGAGGTCAGGTCGCCCGCCGGGACGTAGACCCCGTCGCGGAGGGCGAGGCGACCGTCGGCGAGCAGCATCCGCACGGTCTCCACCGCGTACAGGGGCATGCCGTCGGCCCGCGCGACGATGGCCTGCACGGCGCTCTCGGGGAGCCCGGGCACCAGCCCGGTCAGCAGTTCGTGCATCGCGCCCTGGCTGAGCGGCTCCAGGGTGACGGCCGTGAAGTTGCGCTTGGCGTGCCAGTCGGGCCGCCGGTCCAGCAGGTCCGGCCGCGCCATGGTGAGCACGTAGATCGGCAGCGCCCGGCTCCACTCGAGCAGGTGGTCCACGAAGTCGATCAGGCCGGCGTCGGCGTTGTTGAAGTCCTCGAACACCAGCGCCACCGTGCCCGTGTCGGCCATGCGCTCGAAGAAGGTCCGCCAGGCGCCGAACAGCTCGGCCGAGGCGGTGGTCGCGCCGCCCACGCCCAGCAGCGCGAGCAGCGCGCCCTCGATCCAGCGCCGCTCGGCCTCGTCGGGCACGTGCTCGCGGACCGTCTCCGCCACCTTGGCGCGGGTGGTCGCGTCGTCGTCGGTCTCCAGCAGCCGGCAGCGGCTGCGGACCATCTCTCCCAGCGCCCAGAAGCTGATCGTCTCGCCGTAGGCCGGGGAGCGGCCGACGTGCCACCAGACCTGCTCGGCGAGGCCGTCGGCGTACTTGCTGAACTCCCAGGCCAGCCGGGTCTTGCCGATGCCCGCCGGGCCGATCACCGAGACGAGGCGCGCCCGGCCGTCGCGCGACGTGGCGTGGAACAGGTCCTTGAGCAGCCGGAGCTCGTCGTCGCGGCCCACGAACGGCGCCTCGAGCGTCTCCGTCCGGTT
>JAJYGO010000370.1 GCA_021785115.1 Chloroflexota bacterium
TGTCGGCGCTCATCGGCGGCGCGCCGATCGCCGCTGCCCGGCCACCGGGCTCGCTCGTGGCGGACTCTCGTGGGATCGCCATGTTGTCGGGCCTCCGGGACTCTGGTTTCGGAGACTGTAGCACCATCGATGCTTACAACCTAGCAGTTCTTGTACACATGTTGGGCCGCTCCTCATCCAGGCAGCCGCCGAGCGCGTACGTCGGTGGCAGTGTGCGTGAGGGGGGCGGCCGAGTTCGCGGCTTGGTCCACCCCGGCGCCCGGTCGGGCTCGATCCCGGTGGCGCGGGCCGGTGGTCAGCCGGCGGTCGGCGGCGCCGCAGTCTCCAGCCTGGCGCGCATGCACTCGAACGTCTGGGCGATCATGCGGTGCGCCGTGCCCTCGATCAGCCGGGCGCCGGCGGAGGCCAGCGTCCCCGCGATCGTCACGTCCGTCACCCAGGACATCGTCGTCGACCCGTCCGGACCGTCCGCCAGCGTCATGGACGCCGTGCCGTCGACGGCGCTCCCGGGCGCCTGGCCGTGCGCGCGAATGACCGCCCTGCCGGGGGCGATTGCCTCCGTCATCTCCAGGTCGATGGTGAATCGTGCGTTGACGAACCCCACGCCGACCTTCGCCCGCACTCGGAAGTGCGTCTCGTCGGTGATCTCCAGGGACTCGACGCCCGGCCCACAGGTCGTCACCTGGGCCGGGTCGATGACGAACGCCCACACGCGCTCGCGCGGCGCCCTGATCTCGACCGTGCCGGAGAACTGCATCTGGCCAACCTCTCGCAGGGTCGTTCTCGCCCGCCTACTCCCGCGCGTACAGGTCCTCGAGCGCCCGCTCGAGGTCGGGCAGCGTGAGGCGACCCGGATCGGCGGACAGCTCGCGACGCTGGATGACGGCGCGGACGACGAGTTTCCGAAGGCCGCGCGCGTCGAGACCCTGCGCAACGCAGCCGTGCGCCAGCGGCCGGAGGGCCGACGGGTCGGCGTGGAAGGCGGGCTGGATCTCGCGCAGCGTGTCGCCCAGGATCGATTCGACGGCCTCGACCCCGGGCAGGCCGACCCGTTCGACCAGGTCGGCGCGCGAGAGGAACGCCGGGTCGACCCCCCGCACGTAGTTGGTCGTGGCCACGAACAGGACGTTGCGGCAGGTCGCCGAGACGTGATCGATCCCGGCCAGCACCGCGTCGGTCGCGCGGTGGACGTCGACCGGGTTCGTCTCCAGCGAGGCGCCGCCGCGGTTCACCGCGAGCGCCTCGACCTCGTCGAGGAGCACCACGACCGGCCGTCCGCGTGCCGCCACGTCGGGGAGCGTCCGCTCGAAGAGCCGCACGACCGCGCGCTGGCTCTCGCCCAGCAGCTGGCTCGGCAGCCCGTGGGGATCGACCACGAGGAAGAGCAGGCCGGGAGCCTCGATCGACCGTGCCAGCCGATCGGCGAGGCCCGCCGCCAGCGTGGTCTTGCCGGTCCCCGGAGGGCCCTCGAGCACGACAAGGCCGTGGATCGGGAGCCCGACCGCGGAGTACCGGGCGCGCGGGCCGAAGTAGAACGTCCCGAAGTTGAGCAGGCGCTCCTTGATCGCGGGGTCGACGATGATGCGGTCCCAGCGGTCCTGCCAGCCCTCCTCGGGCAGCTCGGCGAGGCTCGCCAGGCCCTCGGCCCCGGGCGGCAGCGGGATGGACGCCACCTCAGGCCTCGGGCCGTCCGGCGAAGTGGTCGGGCCAGGTGATCCCGGACAGGTCCGGCGCGTCCAGCACCTTCGGCTCCTCGAACAGGTCGAGCGGGTCGAGCAGGATCCGCATCATGTCGTAGAGGGCGTCGAAGTTGTGGACGCGGATCAGGCGCGCCGTCTTCTCCCGATCGTCGTTGAAGTGCTGGTGCCAGACCCAGTGGTCGACGACCACGAGGTCGCCGGCCTCCCACGGGTACGACACGCCATCGATCTCGCTGTGCCCGCGCCCCGACACGACGTACAGCCAGGCCTCGCCGCCGTGGCGGTGCCGCGACTGGTACAGCCCGGGCGCGAGCTCGTGCATGACGGCGCTCAGACCGGCCGTGTGATAGCCGATTGACTGGTCGACGAGGAAGAGGCTGCGCGCGCCGCGGGGCGTCACCACGCCGCGCACGTCGTCGAACCGCGTGATGAGCCGGGCGCCGTCCGCACCCCGCGCCGCGGTCGCGAGCCGCCGCAGGCGTCGCGCGTACGGATCATCCCCGTCCGGAGCGTCGGCCTGTCGCGGAGGCGGAGGCAGCTCGGAGAACGGTGTGTCACCGCCCTCCTCGAGGAGTGCGACGCCGAAGGTCTCGAGCATCGGCTCCACGCTCCACGTGTGGAAAACGGCCGGCTCGTCGCCCTCGTTGCCGTGCCGGTGCCAGGCCCAGGCCGGGAGGTGCAGCGTGTCCCATGGCCGCCACTGGATGACCTGCCCATCGATCTCCGTCCAGCCCCGGCCGGACTCCACGAACATGATGGCGTCCCACGAGTGGCGGTGGACGGTCGTCGTCGTGTGCGGAGGGATCTCGTGGATGCTCGCGTCGAGGTTCTTCGTGGGCCGGTCGCCGTCCCGCCCCATGTACACGCCCCGTCGCGTGCGTCGCGAGGGCACGTCGACCATCGCCACGTCGGCACGCTTGACGAGCGCGCGCTGGTAGCCGCGCCACTCCTCGAGCAGCCGGTTGCGGCGCGTCTTCTGGACCTCGTAGTGGGTGACCTGCGTCGAGGTCGTCGTCTTCATCGCTGATCCTCTCCTGCCGTCGCGGCCATGGCCGGCGCCTCGAGCGCGTCGCGGAGCGCGGGGAGGACGTCGCTCGCGTACGCCTCGATGAACGCCGCCTGGTTGCGCCCGACGTTGTGCACGTACACCTCGTCGAACCCCATCTCGAGGTACCGGCGGATGTGTGCCGCGTGCGCGGCGAGGTCGGACGTGACCAGCACGCGGTTCGCGAAATGCTCCGGCCGCACGAGCTTCGCCATCGCCGCGAAGTCCTCGGGATTGCGGATGTCCTGCTTCGGGAAGTTCATCCCGCCGTTGGGCCACTCCGAGATGGCGTTGGTCATCGCCTCGTCGTCGGTGGGGGCCCAGCTCACGTGGATCTGCAGGATGCGGCGGAGGCGCGCGGGATCCTTGCCCGCTTGCGCCGCGCCACGGGCGAACCGCTCGAACAGCATCCCGATCTTCTCGTCGGCCGCGCCGACGGTGATGATCCCGTCGGCCAGGCGGCCCGTCCGTTCCGCGTTGACCGGGCCCGCCGTCGCGACGTAGATGGGCACGGGCTCGGCGGGCCGCGTGTAGAGGCGCGCGCCGTCGACGGTGAAGAACTGGCTGCGGTGCCGCACCAGTGCCCCGGTGAAGAGCTTCGCGATGACCTCGATCGACTCGAACAGCATGGCGCTGCGCGTCGCCACGTCGGGCCACTCGCCCCCGATGACATGCTCGTTGAGCGCCTCCCCGGCGCCCAGGCCCAGCCAGAAGCGGCCGGGGTACATCGCGCCCAGCGTGGCGGCCGCGTGCGCGATGACGACCGGGTGATAGCGGAAGCCGGGGCAGGTCACGGCGGGCCCGAAGGGGAGGCTCGTCCGCTGGCCCAGCGCACCCATGAACGCCCATGCGAAGGCGCTCTGCCCCTGCTGCGGCGTCCAGGGATGGAAGTGCTCGCTGACCTGGAAGCCCCCGAACCCGGCGCGTTCCGCCGCCTCGCACCAGTCCAGCAGCGCCGTCGGCTCGAACTGCTCGAGCATCGCCGCGTACCCGATCATCGCCACGTCGCGACCCTCCGATCGACCCCGATCCAGCCTCGCGCGGGCGGCGCCGGCGCCCGGAGGCCCTCCGTTCGCGCGGTCCGCGCGTCGCCCCGCAGCCCGCTTGCCCGTCTGCCCGTCTGCCCGTCTGCCCGTCTGCCCGTCTGCCCGGGTGCTAGCCCACGCGCTCCACGGTCGCCTCGTCGGACGCCCCGACACGGGGCAGTACCTCCTCGGCGATCACCCGGATCTGGTCCAGCCAGTCGGCGAAGCGGAAGCGGAGGTCGAAGACCAGCAGGTCGCAGCCGATCTCCACGTACCGGTTGACACCCTCGGCGACGTCCTCGGCCGTCCCGGCCAGGATGGAGCCCTCGAGCTCCTCGATCCGCGTGAACTCTCCCGAGGGCGGCTTCAGCCAGAAGCGCTGGTTGTTCGCGTTCTTGATGAGGCCGGGCACGTTCAGCCGCTGGAGGCCGTCCTCGCGGGTGGCGCCGATGCTCGTGACGGGGACGGCGCCGGTCAGGATCATCGGCTTGTCCTGCTCCGCGCATCGCTCCCGGATCTGCTGCAGCCTGCGCTCGTATGTCGGGAAGGTGATGCGGCCGGGCAGCCATCCTTCGCAGAAATCGACCGCGAGGCGGGCCGAGGCGGGCGTCGCACCGCCCCACCAGACGTTCACCGGCGAGAGCGGCGTGGGCTTCAGGTCCACGTCGGAGAAGTCGTAGTGCTGGCTGTGATGCTCGACGCTCTCGCCCGTCCACAGCTGCCGCGCGATCTCGACCTGCTCGCGCATGAGCGCCGGCCGGTCGGCATCGCCGAGGCCCGCCACGTCGAACTCGTGCTGGAAGTTGCCGGCCCCGATGCCCAGGTCGAACCGCCGGCGCGTCAGCCACGAGAGCGATCCCACGCTGTACGCCAGGTAGACGGCATGGCGGAAGGGGATGACGGTGGCCGTGCCCAGCCCGATGCGTTCGGTCACGCCGGCCAGGAAGGCGAGCGTCACGAACGGCTCGGTGAACGTGCGATCCGTGCCCTCCATGCCATGGGGATGGAACACGAGGTGATCGCGGACCCAGAGCGAGTCGAACCCGAGGCGCTCGGCGAGACGTGCACCCTCGATCAGGCGGTCCTGGTCGGCGTCCTCGCCGAAGTGCGGAACGAGCAGGCCGAAGCGGGTGGTCATGGGACGCTGAGCTCCTTGCTGTCGAGCCCGGCGGCGCGGGCGTCGGGGAGGCCGGCGTCGCCGGCCCCGGTGTGGCGGGCTGCGGCGGGGACCGGCGTGGCCGGGGGATCCGTGGGGATCACCTGCCGGCCCCAGCCGGGCTCGCCCACGACGGATCCCCGGTCGTACACGAGGTGGCCGCGGACGAGGGTCTGGGTGACGGCACCGCGGTACGTCTGCCCGGCGTACGGTGTCCAGCCGATGCGGCTGATGACGATCTCGTCGCGCACCTCGAGCTCGGCGTCGAGGTCCACGACCGCGAGGTCGGCGTCGGCTCCGACGTCGAGCCGGCCCTTGGTCCCGAGCCCGAGCGCGCGCGCGGGGGCCGAGGAGGTGACCTCCGCGACGCGCTCGAGCGTGATGCGGCCGCGGTGCGCCGCGTCCAGCAGCATCGACAGGTAGAACTGGATTGACGGTGTGCCCGTGTGGGCCTTCCAGCCGTCGGTCCAGCCAGGCTCCTTCTCCTCGCGGAGATGGGGGGCGTGGTCGGTGGACACCAGGTCGATGGTGCCGTCGTTCAGGGCCGTCCAGAGCGGCTCGGTGTTGACGTCCGGGACCCAGTAGGAGAGGGCGTACGAGCCGAGCCGCTCGATGTTGGCCCAGTCGTTGCCGAGGAAGAGGGCCCAGGGGTTGAGCTCGGCCGTCACTCCCAGCCCGTCGGCCTTGGCCTCGCGGAGCAGGCGCAGCACGCCGCGGCTCTGGGTGTGCAGCAGGTGCAACGGGGCACCGGTGGCGCGATGGAGGCGGATCAGGAGCGCGGCGGCAGTGTCCCAGATCAGCCCGTCGTACGCGGCGTAGGCCCGGGCATAGGCGCGGAAATCGCGCTCGCCGCGATCCCAGAACTCCTGCTCGATGCGCGCCATGAGGGCCTGGTCGTGGGGGTGCACCATCAGCCGCAGACCGGTCCCCGCGACCGCCTCGAAGATCTCGAGGAGCTTGCCGTGATCGTGGACGCCGGTGCCCGGCATGTGCGGGTAGTCGCGACCGGTGTCCTCGACCATGAAGATCTTGAACGCCGCGATCCCCTGCCGGGCGAGCGCGGGGATCTCCGATGGCACGGCCGCCGAGGCGTTCACGTTGTAGTCCACGAGCGACTTGCGGGCGTACAGCTCGAGCATCGCGGCCAGCCGCTCCGGCGTGTTGGGCGGGGGCGCGACGTTGGGCATGCCCAGGCTGGTCGTCACGCCGCCGGCCGCGCCGGCGGCCGTCTCGGTCGTGATGTCTCCCTTGGCCGTGAACCCGGGATCGCGGTGATGGGTGTGGATGTCGACCACGCCGGGCAGGACGACCCGGCCGGTCGCGTCGAGCACCTCCGCCGTGTCGAGCGGCGTGCCCGGTGCGACGATCGCCGCGATCCGCCCGTCGCGGATCGCCAGGTCGGCGACGACCCGGCCGGTCGGCCGGACGAGCGTGCCGCCGCGGACCGCGAGATCGTACCGGGCGGACTGGACGTCCCCGCTCACGACAGGCTCAGCCGGATCACGGCCGCCTCGGGAGTCTGCTCCTGGACGTACACGTCGCCCGCGACCAGGTGGCGCCTGAACCACTCCACGATGAGGGGCGTGACGAGGGAGGCGTACTGCTCGTAGGCACCGTAGTGCGTGGTGCCCGTCTGGACGACGAGCCGTTTCGGCCCGCCGGCCCGCTCGTACAGCGCCATGGCATGGTCCTCCGGGGTGGTCGCGTCGCGTTCCACGCAGATGAACATCGCGGCGCGGGGGCTGATGCGGTCGACGTAGTCGATGGGCCGGTAGGCGAAGATCGCCGCCGCGCTCGCCAGGGCGACGCGCTCCGGGACGCGGGAGTCGACATCGCTCTTGACGGTCGTGGTCCGTCGCTCGGGTGTGGGAACCATGATCCCGTCGCGCGGCGCCACGAGCTCACCCTCGCCGGTGGCCGCGCGCCGGCGGCGGTCCTCCTCGACGCGCTGCAGGAACTCCAGCCACTCGTACTCGCGGCGCATGCGGTGCAGCCAGTCGCGACCGTCCGCCACCGGGAGCTGGCTCACCACCGCGCGCACCCGTTCGTCCATGCCGGCCACGATCACGGCGTTCCCGCCGCCCGTGCCGCCGGAGCCGAACACGCCCATTCGCCGCGCGTCCAGCTCCTCCCGGGTGGCCGCGTAGTCGAGCGCGGCGACGATGTCGGCCACCTGGTCCATCGGATCCAGCAGCGTCGCGTCGCCCTCGGACTCGCCGAAGCCCCGGTAGTCGAGGGTCAGGACCGCGAACCCGGCTGCGAGAAGGGCGTCATGGTACGGGCGATACAGCTTCGCCGACCGCAGGCCCATCCACCCGGGGCCCTGCACGACCACGGGATGCGGTCGCCCGCCCGTATCATCGGGCAGCTGCAGCGTCCCGGCGAGCCGACTGCCGTGGCTCCAGAAGCGAACCTGCTCGACGGTCGTCATCGCGACACGCCCGTCCCCTCCATCGCGGCCTGCGGTTGTCCGCCGGATTGTAGGCAGGATGGCCCAGATTGTCCACAAGAATCGTCTGCTTGCATGCGACACGCCTGGGCGGGCCGGGCGCCCAACGGACGGCGGCGGACGGACCGGACGGCCGGATCACGCCGCGCCGGTGGCGAGCGAGGAACGGCCGCCCTCGCAGCGGTCCCGATGGCCGCGGACCAACGATCGCCCGAACGGGGCTCCCGGGATTAAGACGTGCCGCGGCTCGCTACGCCGGGCCGGACTGCGATTCGCGGAGGAACCGCCGCAGGAGCGCCACGACCTTCGCGTAGTGGGCCGTCAGCTCGCGGACCGCGGTGTCGGCGTCGCCCGCCTTCACGGCGTCGAAGAAGATGCGGTGGTGCTCGGGCGAGTGCTGGACCAGCTTCCAGCGCAGCGAGCGCGACACCTCCTGCCGCAGGCGTGCGATCAGGCCGACCAGACGCGGCCTGGCCGTCACGGAGTAGAGGCGCATGTAGAACCGCTCGCGGCGGGCGAGTTCCTCATCGGGGTCCGGCGCCGCCAGCATCTCGTCGTACAGCTGCTGCAGTTCGTCGAGGTCCTGGGCGGTGAGCAGCGGGATCGCGAGCCGCACGGCATGCCCTTCGAGAACGGCACGCAGGTCGTAGACCTCCTCGATCTGGTCGGCGTCGAGCGTCGTCACCGTGAACCCGCGGTGTGGCTCGGAGGTCACGAGGCCCTCGTGCTCGAGGGCGCGGAGCGCCTCGCGCACCGGGATCCGGCTCGCATCGAACACGACGGCGAGGTCCTCCTGCCGCAGCCGTGCCCCCGGCTCGATCGTGCCGTCGAGGATCGCCTGGCGGAGCGTCGTCAGTGCGAGATCCTGCGCGGTCGTGGTGCGGCGCCGGTTCTCGGCGACGAGGGATGCCAGGCGCTCCCCGTCATACCCGCTGCGTCGCGTCAGTGTCACCCTGCACCTGCCCAGTCCTGTCCCGATCATCCGCGGGCGACGTCGAGGTGAGCGTGCGCCAGCCGTGCGGTGGACAATCGCTGCCTGATTGTACACAGCGCACGACCGGTCGGACTGTCCCGGGGCGCGGCCCAGGGGACGGCGCCGCCGGGATCGACCGCCGTCACGGGTCGTTCACCCCTGCGGCCGAGTTGGATACAATGCCGTCGCAGTTGCGTACAGAACTCGGGAGACCAGGTGTGACGCCCGACGAGATCGTCGCCCGCATCGACCCGCAGGAGGTCATCGACCTCGCGCTCGCCCTCGGCAACACCGACAGCCCGACCGGCTCTGAGGGGGCGGCGGGCGAGTTGGTGTACGCGTGGCTCGAGGAGCGCGACTTCCATCCGCGGCGGATCGCGCTGACGCCCGACCGCATCAACGTCGCGGCCACCCTCGAGGGCACAGGCGGCGGCTACAGCCTCCTCTTCAACGCGCACCTGGACACGACGCTTCGCCCGGATGCCGTCTGGTCGGCGCGCCGTCCCGACGATCCCCTCTATCACCGCGCGTGGATCGAGGGGGACGAGATCTACGGGGACGGCGTCGTCAACGACAAGGGGCCGATGGCGGCCTTCCTCGTCGCCGCGAAGGCGATCCGGGACGCGGGGTACCCGCTGAAGGGCGATCTCGTCGTGAGCGCCGCGGCCGGCGAGATCTCGCGCGAGCCGGTGGACGAGTTCGAAGGGCCGGCGTACCTGTCCAAGGACCTCGGCGCGCGCTTCCTTGCAACGCACGGGGCCGTCGCAGACTTCGCACTCGTCGCGGAGGGGACGGGCTTCGGCATCGTGTGGGTGGAGGCGGGCAAGGCCCACTTCAAGGTCACCGTGCACTCGGACCAGCCCCGCTACTACACGCCGTACCTTCCCCGGCCGACCGGGATGGCCGATGCACCGAACGCGATCGTCCGGGCGGCGGCCGTGATCGCGGCCTTCGAGGAGTGGGCGTTCGACTACCAGCGCCGGATGACCTGGGAGGGTGAGAGCGGCACGATCGTCCCCAAGGCGAGCGTCAACGCGATCCGGAGCGGGTACCCCTACAACCTGACGAGCACGCCCCAGGTGTGCAGCTTCTACGTCGACACGCGCATCCTGCCGGGAGCGAACCCGCTGGACGTCCGGGACGAGCTGCGACAGCTGCTGCGCCGGCTCGGCGTCCCCGGCCGCGTCGAGCTGTTCCTGTACCGGCCGGGGTTCGAGGCGCGTGGCGTCGAACGGCTCGTGGACACGATCCGGCGCTGCCACGCCAGGGTCTTCGCGGATCCTCCGATCACCGTGGGTCCCCCGGTGTCGAGCATGTGGCGGGACACGAACGCGTTCGCGGAGCTCGGCATCCCCGCCGTCAGCTACGCGCCGCGGGCATCGGACCACGCGGTGCGCAAGGCGTTCCGCGTGCAGGATCTCGTGGACGCGGCGCGCGTCTACGCCCGGATCGCGATGGACCTGTGCAACCAGGAGCGCCCGCCGTACCAGCCGCTCGGGGCGCACCCCAACGCGAGCCTGGCGGCACGTGTCCAGGAACGCCTGCGGGCGGCGGAGGCCACGTCGTGACGATCCCGCGCTTCGAGCTGCACGTTCCCACGTCCGTCGCGGAGGCCTCCGATCTGCTGGCCCGCTATCCGGGCGAGGCCGTGCCGTACGCCGGCGGGACCGAGCTGCTCCAGACGATGAAGCTCGGCCTCGCGTCCTTCGAGCACCTCGTCGACATCAAGCGGATCCCGTCGCTGGCCGGCATCGGCGAGGAGCCGGATGGGTGGCTGCGCATCGGGGCGACCGCGACGCACCGCGAGATCGAGCGCTCGCCGCTCGTCGGCGAGCGCCTGCCCGCGCTGCGGGCCATGGAGCGGCAGGTGGCGAACGTGCGCGTCCGCACCACCGGTACGCTGGGGGGGAACCTCTGCTTCGCCGAGCCTCACTCGGATCCTGCCGCGTTCCTGCTGGCGGCTGGCGCGCGGGTCCGCCTCGGTTCGGCGAGCGGCGTGCGCGAGCTCGACGTCGACGCGTTCATCGCCGGTCCGCTGTTCACGGACCGAGCCCCCGAGGAACTGCTGCTCGACGTGCGGATTCCCGCCGCTCGTCCGGGCCGGGGGCACGGCTTCGCCAAGCTCGCCTTCTTCGAGCGGCCGGCGGCGTCCGTGGCCTGCCGCATCGATCTCGCGGTCGGCGCCGTCGCGGACGCGCGCGTGGCGGTCGGCTCCGCCTGCGAGAGCCCCACCCTCCTCGAGCGTGCGGCCCGCACCCTCGTCGGGGCGCGGGCGTCCGACCTCGGGGCCGCGCTCGAAGCGGCCATCGAGGCCGCGCGGAGCGACGTCGAGACGTTCGACGACGTCAACGGATCGGCGGACTACAAGCGCCACCTGGTCGGCCTGCTGCTGCGCGCGGCGGCGACCTCCGCGTACGAGGAGGCGATGCGTGCCTGAGCCGCGCACCATCCAGGTCGTCGATCTCGCGTGCACCGTGAACGGGCGGGATGTCGCCCTGCGCGTCGAGCCCCGCGAGACGCTCGCCGAGGTGCTGCGCGAGCGGCTGGGCCTGACCGGGACGAAGGTGTCCTGTGATGCCCAGGTCTGCGGGGCATGCACCGTGCTGCTCGACGGGCAGCCGGTCAGCTCGTGCACGCTGCTCGCCGTCGAGGCGTCCGGGCGGTCCGTGCGAACTGTCGAGGGGCTCGCCCGCGAGGGCTCCCTCACGCCCCTTCAGGAGGCCTTCATCGAGCACGCGGCGTTCCAGTGCGGCTTCTGCACCTCGGGCATGCTGATGGCGGCCACGGCGCTGCTCGAGGAGCAGCCGCATCCCTCGCGGGAGGACGTCGTGCACGCGCTCGAGGGCAACGTGTGCCGCTGCACCGGGTACGTCCCCATCGTCGAGGCCGTGCTGGCCGCGGCCGAGGCCCGGCGATGACCGCGAGCGGCAACCGGCCCGACGACGGCGCCGGAATCGCGTCCGCACCCGACGGAGGCGCCGCGCGGCGTCCCGCTCCCCCCGCCCCGATCGGGCTGCCCGTGCCCCGTGCCGACGGTCGAGCCAAGGTCACCGGGGAGGCTCGCTACGTCGCCGACCTCACGCTGCCCGGGCTCTGCCACGCCAGCCTCCTGCGCAGCCCGTACGCGCACGCCCGCATCGTGTCGATCGACACGACCGCCGCCGCCGCCCACCCCGGTGTGGTGGCCGTCGTGACGGCCGCCGACCTCCCCGACGTGCGCCTCGTCTACGGGCATGCCGTCGCCGACCACCCGCTGATCGCCGACGGCAAGGTGCGCTACGCGGGCGAGCCGGTGGCGGGCGTCGTGGCCGAGGACCTCGCGACCGCCGCGGAGGCGCTCGCGCTCATCGAGGTCACGTACGAGCCGCTGCCGCACGTCGTCGACGCGACGGCCGCGCTCGCGCCCGAGGCCCCGGTGCTCCACGAGAAGGCCGGCGAGCAGCGCCCGCACCGCGGCTTCGAGGAAGACATCGCGCGCACGCACGCGAACGTCTGCTCGAGGTCGGTGCAGGCGTGGGGCGACATCGACGACTCGTTCGCCCGCGCGGCGGTGATCGTCGAGGGCACGTACCGCTACCCCATGGCCTACGCGTACGCCATGGAGCCGTACACGGCGATGGCCAGCTTCGAGGCCGGCGGACTGACGGTCTGGACGTCCGCCCAGCACCCGTACATGGTGCGCGACGACCTCGCGAACTGCTTCGGGCTGCCGGTGTCGGCGGTGCGGGTCATCGTGCCGTACGTCGGGGGCGGCTATGGGAGCAAGTCCTACACGAAGATCGAGCCCCTGGCCGCGGCGCTGGCGCTGCGGGCCGGCCGTCCGGTGCGCCTGGCGCTCTCGGTCGAGGAGGCGATCCTGACCACGCGCGGTGACGCCGCCACCGTCCACGTGCGCACCGCGTTCGACGGCGAGGGGCACATCCTCGGCCGCGACGCGCGGATCGTGCTGAACAGCGGGGCGTACGCGGAGAACTCGCCGCTCGTGGCCCGCAAGGCCGCGAACCGGCTCGGCGGCCCCTACCGGATCCCGGCCCTGCGCGTCGAGAGCACGGCCGTCTACACGAACACGGCTCCCGCGAGTTCCTTCCGCGGGTTCGGCGCGCCGCAGGCGACGTTCGCCGGCGAATCGCAGATGGACGAGGCGGCCGCGCGGCTGGGCCTCGATCCGCTCGAGCTCCGCCGGCGCAACCTGCTGCGCCCTGGCGAGCGGCCCTGGGCGAAGGCGCGCGGGTTCGACGCGGATCTCGCCGCCGA
>JAJYGO010000121.1:0-5437 GCA_021785115.1 Chloroflexota bacterium
AGTGCAGGTTGTTGGTGTTCGCCTTCTCGATGAGCGACACGAGCTGGGGCAGCTGGTCGCGCGGGAAGTCCGTGTGGACCGCGTTGCGCAGCGCCTGGCCCAGCGCGTCGAGCTTGTTCGGGTCGAGGAAGCTGAGCACGTCGGTCTGCTGGCGGATCGACGTGATCACCCGCTGCTGGCGCTGGGAACGGTCGAAGTCCGACGTCGCGTGGCGGGAGCGGGCGTAGGCCAGGGCCAGCTCGCCGCTCATGTGCTGGATCCCCGGCGGGATGTACAGCTTGATCGCGCCGCGCCCGTTGTCGGTCGGGTAGTCGTAGTCGCTCACCGGGAGCTGGACGTCGACGGTCACGCCGCCCAGGGTGTCCACCACCTGGCGGAAGCCGGAGAAGTTGACCTGCACGTAGTAGGGGATCTGGATCCCCAGGAGGTAGCCGAGCGCGCCCTTGAGAGCGGTGACGCCCCGGTTGGAGGCGGTGCCCGGGAAGAGGTCCGGCGCCCCCTCGGCGTACGTCCAGAGGCTGTTGATCTTGTTGGGATACGCGCCGCCGAAGTACGCGGCCGCCGGCCACGAGGGCGGCAGCGGGACCTGCTCCGTGTCGCGCGGGACGCTGAACATCGAGACCGCGCCGGAGGAAGGGTCGATGCTCGCGACGATCATGGTGTCCGTGTTGAACGTCTGCTGGGCAGGGCGCTGGTCGACGCCGACGAGCAGCACGTTGAGCCGGCCACCGTTCCAGGGGACGATCGACGGCTGTGGCTGGGTGGCGGCGCCGATGGCGGCCCCCGGCGTGGCAGCCGCGGAGGCACCCGGCGCCCCGGATGCGGCAGGGGCGATGACCGGATTGCTCGGCGAGTCGCTGGTGACCGCCATGATCGTGTCGTGGGCGATCCGGTCGTAGCGGGCGAGCGCCACGTGGGCCATGCCCATGACCAGGATCACCCCGACCAGGCCGGCGAGGGACAGCGGCGCGAACGACACGCGCGGGCGACCGAGCCGCCCGCCGAGTTCCGGGACCTCCACCGCCGCGCAGCGGTAGGCGTCCACGACGGCGATCAGCCGGTACAGGAAGACCAGGACGTCGATCGCGAGCACCACGTCCAGCACGAAGGGGTCGAAGATGCTCACCTTCAGCACGTCCCGCGTCGAGGCGTTGGCAGCCAGACCGGCCAGCAGGGCGAGCGCCAGCACGGGCGGGGCTGCGAACGCCAGTGCCCGGGCGGGACGGCGCGCATAGAGGTGGCCCAGGCCCGGGAAGACGAGGCTCAGGAACGCGGCTGCGAACGGAGAGGGTCGCCCTGCGGGGCGTTCGGCGTTCGGCACGGGCCGGATCATAGCGGGTCGCCGCGCCGGCGGCATTGCGCGCGGTCGGCCGGACCGCCGTCGGGACGGTCGGGCGCCCGGGCGCCACGCTCGGCCGCACGGCGCCCGGAGACGTTTGGGTATCCTACCCGGCACATGCAGTCACCCTTCCGCCCTGTTCCCGCCCACCCCGACTTCACCGCGCAGGAGCACGGGATCCTGGAGCTCTGGCGCGAGCGACGCACCTTCGCGCGCCTCCGTGCCCAGAACGCGGGCGGCCCGCGCTGGTCGTTCCTGGACGGCCCCATCACCGCGAACAACCCCATGGGCGTGCACCACGCCTGGGGGCGCAGCTACAAGGACCTCTTCCAGCGCTTCCACGCCATGCTCGGGGAGGACCAGCGCTGGCAGAACGGCTTCGACTGCCAGGGCCTGTGGGTCGAGGTGAACGTCGAGCGCGAGCTGGGGTTCACCAGCAAACGCGACATCGAGGACTACGGGATCGCCGACTTCGTGAGCCTGTGCAAGCAGCGCGTGCTCACCTTCGCCGCCCGCCAGACCGAGCAGTCGATCCGGCTCGGGATGTGGATGGACTGGAACGACCCGCACGAGCTGCGACGGCTCCGCGATCTGCTCGCGGACGACCCCACCCGCGTCGTCACGGTGGAGGGCCCGCGCGGGCCGGTGACCGACACGGTCGAGCAGATCGTGGGGCGGCTCGGGATGCCCGAGCTGGGCGGCTCGTACTTCACCTTCTCCAACGAGAACAACGACCTGATCTGGGGCTTCCTCGCCGAGTGCAACCGGCGCGGGTGGCTGTACAAGGGTCACGACACGATGCCCTGGTGCGCGCGCTGCGGCACCGGAATCAGCCAGCACGAGATGTCGGAGGGCTACCAGGACCGCGAGGATCCGGGGCTCACGGTGCGCTTCCCGCTGCTGGACCGCCCCGGGGAGGCGCTGCTGGTCTGGACCACCACACCGTGGACGCTGACCTCGAACGTGGCGGCCGCGGTGGGCCCGGAGCTGCGCTACGTGAAGGTGCGCCAGGACGACCATCTCTACTGGCTGGGACGCGGGACCCTGAGGCAGGCGCTGGAGGGTCCGTTCGAGGTGCTGGAGGAGCGCCCCGGCGCCGACCTGGTGGGCTGGCGCTACGCGGGCCCGTTCGACGACCTGCCCGCGGTGGAGCACGCCTTCGCGGCCACGCCCGGCCCCGACGGCCAGCCCTACGAGCATCGGGTGGTGGCGTGGGACGAGGTGGGCGAGGCGGAGGGGACCGGCATCGTCCACATCGCCCCGGGGTGCGGCGCCGAGGACTTCCAGCTCGGCCGCGCGCTCGGGCTGCCGATGATCGCTCCCCTCGACGAGAACGGCGTGATCGTGCCGGGCTTCGGGTTCCTGTCGGGCCGCGACGTCCGGGAAGTCGCGGAGCCGATCATCGAGCGGCTGCACAGGACGGGGCGCTTCCACCGCGTGGAGCCCTACCTGCACCGCTACCCGCACTGCTGGCGCTGCGGGACGCCGCTCGTCTTCCGGCTCGTGGACGAGTGGTACATCAGCATGGGCCCGGTCTACGACCAGCCGCGCGAGACGCTGACGCGCGAGCAGGTGGACGCGAGCCTGCGCTACCAGATCATGGAGGTCGTGGACGGGATCCGCTGGATCCCCGGGTTCGGGTACGAGCGCGAGCTCGACTGGCTCCTGAACATGCACGACTGGATGATCAGCAAGAAGCGCTACTGGGGCCTGGCGCTGCCGATCTACGACTGCCCGGCGTGCGGGGCGGTGACCGTGGTCGGCGGACGCGAGGAGCTGCGCGAGCGAGCGGTCGAGGGCTGGGAGCAGTTCGAGGGCCACACGCCCCACCGCCCGTACGTGGACGGGGTGAAGATCGCCTGCCCACGGTGCGGCGCGACGGTGGAACGGATCCGCGACGTCGGCAACCCCTGGCTGGACGCGGGGATCGTGCCCTTCTCCACGATGCACTTCCGCGAGGACCCGGCGTACTGGGGCAGCTGGTTCCCCGCCGACTTCATCACCGAGAGCTTCCCCGGCCAGTTCCGCAACTGGTTCTACTCGCTGCTCGCGATGAGCACGGTCCTGCGCCGCGAGCCGCCCTTCCGGACCATCTTCGGGTACGGGACGCTCTTCGGCGAGGACGGGCGGCCCATGCACAAGAGCTGGGGCAACGCCATCGAGTTCGACGACGCCGCCGAGCGGATGGGCGTCGACGTGATGCGCTGGATGTTCGCCAACGCCCGCCCGGAGGACAACATCCTGTTCGGCTGGCACGCGGCGGACGAGGCCCGCCGCGAGCTGCTGGTCCTCTGGAACGTCTACGCGTTCTTCGTCACCTACGCGCGCCTGGCCGGCTGGAGGCCGGAGCAGGGGATCGTGTCCGCCATGACGGCCGGCGACCCGTGGCCCTCGCTGGACCGCTGGATCCTCTCCAGGGCGGCGGGCCTCGCGGCGGACGTGGAGGCGGCCCTGCGCGCGTGCGACGCGATGGCCGCGACGCGGTCGGTGGGGGCCTACATCGACGACCTCTCCACCTGGTACCTGCGCCGCTCGCGCGACCGGATGCGGGGCTCGGCCGATCCGGTGGACCGCAGCCGCGCCTTTGCGACCCTGCACGCGGCGCTGGTGGCGGCGGCGCGCGTCCTCGCCCCGGTCCTGCCCTTCCTCTCCGAGGCCATGTACCAGAACCTGGTCGTGGCCGCGGAGCCGTCGCTCCCCGACTCGGTGCACCTGACCCGCTGGCCGGCCGCCGAGCTGGCGAGCCTGCGGGACCCGGCGCTGGAGGCGG
The DNA here is from genome assembly GCA_021785115.1 of Chloroflexota bacterium. The sequence goes on from JAJYGO010000121.1 coordinate 4,110, forward strand.
GGATGGCCACCGTGATGCGTGCCGTCGAGCTCGCCAGGGGGCTGCGGTCCCAGGCCGGGCTCCGCGTCCGGCAGCCGCTGGCCCGCCTCTGGCTGGCGCTCCCGGGCGGCGACCTGCCCGACCGCGATGCGCTGCTGGGGCTGCTGGCCGCCGAGCTCAACGTCCACGACGTGGTGCTGATCGGCGACGAGTCGGAGCTGGTGGAGCGCCGCGTCCGGCCGCTCCTGCCCAGGATCGGCAGGCGGCTCGGTCCGCAGATCCCCGCGGTGATGGCAGCGGCTCGCGCGAACGAGGTCGAGTACCTGCCCGACGGCTCGGTCCGCCTGGCCGGCCTGGCGCTGGCAGCGGACGATGTAGAGATCCTGGCCACGCCGCGTCCCGGCACGGCCGTGGCGCACGACGCCGGGCTGGTGGTGGTGATCGACGCCACGCTGACCGACGAGCTCCGGGCGGAGGGCGACGCGCGCGAGCTGCAGCGCGCGGTGCAGGACCTGCGCCGGGACGCCGAGCTCGAGCTGGACGACACGATCGAGGTGTGGCTGGAGTTGCCGGCCGGGGCGCTGGAGCGGTTGGGCCCCCACCTGGACCGGCTGGCCGCGGAGACGCAGGCGACCGCCGTCCGGCTCGAGGCGCCGCCGCCCGACCTGCCGGCCAGCGAGGTGGCCCTCGAGTCCGGCCGGGCACGCATCGCGATTCGGCGCGTCGCCGGGGACGCACAGCCGTGAGCGGCGTCTCCGCCGGGACGGGCCCCCGGAGGGTTGTCGGCACCACCTGGCCCCGCCTGCTGCTCTTCCTGGGGCTGGGTGCCGTCATCGTGGTGGCCGACCAGGTCTCGAAGGCCTGGGTCAACGGGTCGTTCGCGCTGAGTCGGGCCTCCGACGTGGTCGCGGGTCCGCTCGCGGCGCCGACACCGGTGCTGGGCGACTTCGTGCGGATCGCCAAGGGCTACAACAACGGCGCGATCTTCAGCCTCTTCGGCGCGAGCGCCTCGATCTTCGCCGTCGGGAGCCTCATCGCCATCGCCGCGATCGTCTGGTTCGAGGTGGCACGCGGCGGCCGCACCTCCTGGTGGGTCACGGTCGCCCTCGGGCTCCTGCTGGGCGGCGCGACGGGAAACCTGATCGACCGCGTCCGGCTGGGCTACGTGATCGACTTCGTGGACATGGGCATCGGCACCTGGCGCTGGTACACGTTCAACGTGGCCGACGCGTCGATCAGCGTCTCGATCGTGATGCTCCTGCTGGCGGGGCTCGTGGGGGACGGCGGCGGGGCCGCCGATGCCGGCGAGCCGGCGAGGACGGGGGACGGGGGAGCGTCGAGCGGCGTCC
>JAJYGO010000121.1:5447-12578 GCA_021785115.1 Chloroflexota bacterium
AGGATCGCGGCGCCGGCGGGCCCGAGGCACCGGAATCGCACGCCGGCCGGCGGTCGGTCTGAGTGCCTGGCCTGGTCAGCCTCGCGGTGCCGGCCGGGGCGGACGGGCTCCGGGCTGACCGCTTCGTGGCGGATGCCACCGGGATGTCGCGGGCGCATGTGCAGCGACTGATCCGCGAGGGCCGTCTCGCCCGGGACGGGCGGCCGATCAAGGCCAACGTGCTGCTCGCGGCAGGTGACCGGCTCGAGCTCGACGTGCCCGAGGTGCGGCCGCCGGACGTGGCCGCAGAACCGATCCCGCTGCAGGTGGTGTACCGGGACGACGATCTCCTGATCGTGAACAAGCCGGCCGGGATGGTCACGCATCCCGCGCCGGGACATGCCGGCGGCACGCTGGTGAACGCCCTGCTCGCCATCGGGGGCCCCGAGGCGTTCGGGGGGATCGCCGGGGTGGCGCGGCCCGGGATCGTCCACCGGCTGGACCGCGACACGAGCGGGCTGCTGATGGTCGCACGCAACGACCGGGCACAGGCCAGCCTGATGGCCCAGCTCAAGGCGCGCCGTGTCCGCAAGACGTACCTCGCCCTGGTCGCGGGGGAGCCGCCCGCCGCGGTCGGGCGAATCGAGGCCCCGATCGGGCGCGATCCGCGCCACCGGACGCGGATGGCGGTGGTCCCCGACGGCCGGCCGGCCGTGACCACGTACCGCGTCCGCGAGCGTTTCGCGGGCTGGTCGCTGCTGGAGGTGGGGCTCGTCACCGGACGGACCCACCAGGTCCGCGTGCACCTCGCGTCCATCGGGCACCCGGTGGCCGGCGATCCCGTCTACGCGACCGGCGACGCGCGCCGCGGCCCCTCCGGGTTGGCGCGGCTCTTCCTCCACGCGTGGCAGCTCGAGCTGGAGGCCCCCTCCGGGGGTCGGGTGATCCGCGCGACGGCGGAGCTGCCCGACGATCTGGAGGCGGTCCTGGGGGATCTCCGGGCGGGCCAGCGGCCCGGCCACGGCGGGACGGCACCCGGCCACGGCGGGACGGCACCCGGCACGGGGGAGAGCCGGGGTTCCGCGAGCCCGAGCGTGCCCGGCACCGGGGAGAGCCGGGCGGCGGGCGCGGCCATCGCATCGTGGGACGCCCGGTCATGAAGCCGTGCCGGGGCGCCCCGGGCGCCATGGTGGTCATCATCTCCGGCCCGTCCGGGGTGGGCAAGGACACCATCATCGACGCCCTCAAGCGGGGCCACAACCGGCCGGACTACGACTTCATCGTCACGTGCACGACGCGCACCCCGCGGGCCGGGGAGCGTGACGGTGTCCACTACCGGTTCCTGGCCGAGTCGGAGTTCCTCGCCCTTCGCGAGGCGGGCGAGTTCCTGGAGGCGAACCAGGTCCACGGATCGCACTGGTACGGCACGCCACGGCCGGCCGTCTGCCACGCTTTGGAGGAGGGGCGCCACGCCATCCTCAAGATCGACGTGCAGGGGGCGCAGGTGGTCAAGCAGCGCGTGCCGGACGCGCTGCTGATCTTCCTGGTTCCGCCGTCGCTGGAGACGCTCTTCGCCCGGCTGCGTTCGCGCGCGACCGAGACGGCCGACCAGCTGGAGGTCCGCCAGCGCGACGCGGCAATCGAGCTCGCTCGCCAGGGCGACTACGACCACGTGGTGGTCAACGAGACCGGGGAGGTGGAGCGGACCGCCGCGCGCGTCGCTGAGATCATCGAGGAGGAGCGGGCGCGCCACCCGGCCCGGCGCGTCGAGCTCTGACCCGTGGACGACGGCACGGTCCCGCCCGCGACCGGGCCCGCGCCGCCCGCCCGGTCCGCCGATGCCCCCGGCCGGGTGGTCGAGGTCGCAGTCGACGTCGCGGGCGAGGCGGGTGAACGCCCGTATGCGTACCGGGTGCCGGTCGGGCTCCGTGACGTTGCCGCCGGAGAGGTGGTCATCGTGGAGTTCGGGCGCCGGCAGGCGCTCGGCGTGGTCCTGGGGGACGCCGCCCCGCCAGAGGGCGTCGTGCCGAAGCCGATCTCGGCCCGCGTCCGCTCGGACGGGCCGCTGCTGCCGCCGCTGCAGCTTGCCCTGGTGCGTTCCGTCGCGCAGCACTACCTCGCGCCGCTCGCGCTCGTGGTGCGTGCCGCGCTCCCGCCGGGGCTCCTGGAACGGCTCGAGCTGGTGGCGCTGGCGGGCGAGGCCGGCGATGCAGCAGCGTCCCCGGTTGCCATGGGCTCGACGGACCGGGCGCGCCCCTCGGGCTGGGCGGCAGCCCCCTCCCCAGGAGCCGCTGCGCAGTCCGATGACTCCGCATACCCGGCGCGCCTCCTGGGCCTGGTGCTGGAGCGGCTTCGGGCGGCGTGGCCGGGCGGCGTGGCGGTGCGCTCCCTGCCGTGGCATGGCTCCCGCGCGACCCTGCTGCGGGAGCTGCGCGCGCTGGAGGCCGCCGGGCACGTCAGGCTGGAGTGGCGGCTGTCGGCGGCCGAGGGCGGGCCGCGCCTGGAACGCCGGGTCGCGCTCTCGGCCGCAGGGAGGTCCCTGCTGGCGGCGGAGGCGGCAGCAGGGCCGGCCGCGGCGCCTCGCACCGGCCCGAGGCTCGGCCCGCGGCAGCGGGACCTCCTGCTCGCCCTCGCCGCGCTCTCTGATGGCGAGACCGCCCCGGCCGCCCGAGTGGCGGCGGACCACGGTGCCGCCACGATCCTCCGCCTGGCCCGACGGGGGTTGGTGGACCTCACGGTGGCCGAGCGTGTCAGGCGACCGCTCGCCGGTCGGGGGCCGGGGCCGCGGGGCACTGCCCCGCCGGGTGCTCCGCTGGCGGCGGCCCAGCAGGTGGCGATCGACGCCGTGCTGACCGCGGTGCGCTCGCGTCGGACGGAGGCTTTCCTGCTGGACGGCGTGACGGGAGCCGGGCGCACCGCCGTCTATGCCGCCGCGATCGGCGCCGCCCTCGCGGATGGTCGTCGGGCGCTGGTGCTGGTGCCGGAGATCGCGCTCGCGGTGCCGCTGGTGGATCGGCTGCGGGCCGATCTCGGCATCGAGGTGGGGCTCCTGCACGGCGGGCTGTCGGAGGGGGAGCGTGCCGACGAATGGCGCCGGATCCGGGACGGCGAGGTGCCGGTGGTGGTGGGAACGCGCAGCGCGATCCTCGCGCCGGTGGCCGATCCGGGGGTCGTGATCGTCGACGAGGAACACGACGGGGCCTACAAGTCGGACCGCACCCCGCGGTACCAGGCGAGGGACGTGGCGCTCGAGCTGGGACGGCTGGCGCTCGCGCCGGTGGTGCTGGGGAGTGCCACCCCGGACGTGGCCACCATGGGGCTGGCCGAGGCGGGCGGGATCACGCGGATCGAGCTCCCCGAGCGCCCGGCCGGACGCCTCCCCGATGTGGAGATCGTGGACCTGCGCGCCGAGCTCGCGGCGGGGAACCGGGGCCTGCTCTCGAGGTCGCTCGCAGAGGCGCTGAGCGCCCTCGACCGACGCTCGGGCGAGCGTGCCATCCTGGTGATCAACCGCCGTGGATCCGCCACGGTCGTCCTCTGCCGCGACTGCGGGTACGTGCAGGTCTGCCCCGAGTGCCAGCGTCCGCTCGTCTACCACGCGGCGGCTGCCGCGCTGCGGTGCCACCACTGCGGCGCCACCGCGCCGCTGGCCACGCGCTGCCCGGCGTGCGGATCGCCGCGGATCCGGTACCTGGGCGGGGGGACCGAGCGGCTGGAACGCGAGGTCCGCGAGCGATTCCCGGACCACCGGATCGGCCGGCTCGACCGCGACGTCCTCGCGCGCCGGGGTGCCGCGGAACGGGTGCTCGACGCCCTGCGCGACGGTGCGCTGGACGTCCTGGTGGGCACCGCGATGGTGGCCAAGGGGATCGACGTGCCCGAGGTCACCCTGGTCGGCGTGGTCTCCGCCGACATCGCCATGAACCTGCCGGACCTGCGGGCGTCGGAGCGGACGTACCAGCTCCTGGTGCAGGCCGTGGGTCGCGCCGGGCGTGGCGACCGTCCGGGACGCGCGATCGTGCAGACGTACCGGCCGGACCACCCGGCCGTGCTCGCCGCGGCCGCCGGCGATGCCGCCGCCTTCTACCGTGCGGAGCTGGCTTCAAGGCGCCAGTTCGGCCTTCCCCCGTTCGGCCGACTGGTGAAGCTGACCGTGGCGATGGAGGACCGCGACGCGGCGCTGGCCGAGGCGGAGCGCATGGCCGGCGCGCTCCGTGCCGCGGCCGACCGTGCGGAGATCCTGGGCCCGGTCCCCGCCTACGTCGCGCGACGGACCGGGAAGTGGCGCTTCCACCTGGTCCTGCGGGGCCCGGATCCGCTCGCGGTGCTCCGGCGCGACCCCGGACCGCCCTGGAGCGTGGACGTCGATCCCGAGTCGCTGCTCTGAGGGCATCCCGGCGACACGGGCGCGCCTGGTCGGATATCCTGCGGCGCATGACAGTCAAGCCCATCGTCCTGCTCGGCGACCCGCGACTCCGCCTGGAGGGGCAGCCAGTCGACAGCTTCGGCAAGTACCTCCACGAGTTGCTCGACGACCTGGCGGACACCATGCGCCACGCCCCCGGCGTCGGGCTGGCCGCCCCCCAGCTCGGGGTCGCGCTGCAGGCGTGCGTGGTCGAGGTGGAGGGGCACCTCCACGAGCTGATCAACCCGACCATCGTGCGGGCCACGGGCGAGGACCGAGACCTGGAGGGGTGCCTGAGCATCCCCGGCTACACGGCCTACGTGACCCGCAAGGAACACATCTGGGTGGTGGCGCAGAACCGGTTCGGCCGGCGCATCAAGGTCGCCGGAACCGGCCTGCTGTCGCGCGCGATGCAGCACGAGATCGACCACCTGCACGGCAAGCTCTACATCGACTACCTGGCCTCCATGGAGGAGCTGATCCCGGTCGGCCCGTCCGACGAGGAGGAGGAGCGTGGCGAGGCCGACGTGGAGCGGCGCGCGCTGGTCGGGTGACCGAGGAGCCGGCCGTCCCCGCGACGCGCGGCATCCCCACCGTCTTTCTCGGCACCGGTCCCTTCGGGATCCCCGCCCTCGAGGCGATCGCGTCCGCCCGCGAGGTGCGGCTCGTCGGGATCGTCACCGCACCGCCCAGGCCCGCCGGCCGTGGAGAGCGCCTCCGCCGCTCGCCGGTCGCCGAACGGGCCGATGCGCTCGGCCTGGCCCCGGTGCTGGAGCCGGCCCGGCTGCGTGACCCCGCGGCGGTCGAGGCGGTGCGGGGGCTCGGACCGGCCCTGCTGGTGCTGGCCGACTACGGGCAGATCGTGCCGCCCGCGCTCCTGGAGCTGCCGGCGCACGGCGCCCTGAACCTGCACCCATCGCTGCTGCCCCGGCACCGGGGCGCCTCGCCGGTGCCGGCGACGATCCTGGCCGGCGATCGCCAGGCAGGCGTGACGCTCATGCAGATGGACCGCGGTCTCGACACGGGCCCCATCGTGGGCCAGGTGGCCGTACCGCTCGATGGATCGGAGACCACGCCCGGGCTCGAGGCCGAGCTGGCGGACGAGGGAGCCCGGCTGCTGCTGGCGCTCCTCGGCGACTGGCTCGCCGGTCGGCGGCCCGCCCGGCCGCAGCCGGAGACCGGCGTCACGCTCACGCGGCCGCTCCGCCGCGAGGACGGGTGGCTCGACCCGGGGCACGACGCGGCCGCACTGGAGCGCCAGGTCCGCGCGTACCAGCCCTGGCCCGGGACATGGGCGCAGACGGTGGCGGGCCGGCTGATCGTCTGGCGGGCGCGCCCGCTCGCCCTGGAAGGGCTGGCCGTCGGTCCCGGAGAGCTTCCCGGCCCGGAAGCCGCCGCGCCCGTGGTCGCCGGCGGGCCGGGGACGCCCCCGGGAGCCGGAGCGAGCGCGACGTGGCAGGGCGGGGAGCCCGGGCAACCCGCGCCGGGACTCCTGGTCCCGGACGGGCAGGGGCTGGCGGTCATGGTCGCGGACGGAGCGCTTCGGCTGGACGAGGTCCAGCTGGCAGGGGGCAGGCGGATGGCGTCGGATGCGCTGCGCCGCGGCCATCCCGAGCTCGTCGGAAGCCGGCTCGGCGGGCCGGCGCTACCATGATCGCCCCATGTCGGATCGCCGCCCAGCGCCCACAGCCAGCCTCGCGTCGCCGTTGCAGCCAGGCGTCGAGCGCGATCCCCGCCCCGGCCTCGCGGGCGCAGCGCCCGAGTCCCTGCTGGCATGGCTGCTGGCCCGCGGTGAGCCCGCGTACCGGGCCCGCCAGGTGGCCGATGCGCTGTGGCGTCGGCACGCGTCGACCGTCGACGAGATGCGCACGCTGCCGGCGGCACTGCGGACGGAGCTCGCGGCGGCCTGGCGGGTGGACACGCTCGTCGAGTCGTCCGTGCGACCGGCGGACCGCGGCCTGACGGAGAAGGCGCTCCACCGCCTGGATGACGGGCGGCTCGTCGAATCGGTGCTGATGCGGTATCCGCGTCGGCCCGGCCGGCGGGAGCGCGCCACCGTCTGCATCTCCAGCCAGGCCGGGTGCGCGGTGGGGTGTCCGTTCTGCGCCACCGGAGAGCTGGGATTCGGGCGCGACCTGGCGGTCGCCGAGATCGTGGACCAGGTCCGCTTCTGGGCGCGCGAGCTGGCCGGAGACGGGCGCCACGTCACGAACGTGGTCTTCATGGGGATGGGCGAGCCCCTGCTCAACGTCGACGCGGTGCTGTCGGCGGCCGCGGCGCTCACGGACCCCGACCGATTCGCGCTGGGCGGCCGCCACGTCACGATCAGCACCAGCGGGGTGATCCCCGGGATCGAGCGGCTCACGGAGCTCCGCCCGCCGTGGACCCTCGCCGTGTCGCTGCATGCCGCGCGCCCGTCGCTGCGCGACGTCCTCGTCCCGCTCAACCGCCGGTACCCGGTGGAGGAGGTGGTCGCCGCCGCCACGGCGTATGCGCGCGCCACGGGGCGCCGGGTCAGCTACGAGTACGTGATGATCGACGGCGTCAACGACACGGCGGCCGACGCGGCCGCCGTTGCGGCACTGCTGCGCGGCCGGCTGGTCCACGTCAACCTGATCCCCATGAACCCGGTGGCGCACACGGCATGGCTGCCGAGCAGCCCGGCCCGTGTGGAGGCGTTTGCCGCCGCCCTGCTGGCCGCCGGCATCCCGACCACCGTCCGCCGCAACCGGGGCGACGAGATCGGC